>DASQLE010000114.1:0-7543 GCA_035630175.1 Beijerinckiaceae bacterium | reverse complement strand
CCGCCTCGGTTTCCCGGTGACCGACGAGTTCGGCTTTACCCTGCGCTACTCGCTCTATCAGCAGGAGATCACGATCCCGAACGAGGGCAGCCGTCCCTACAACGACTGCACCGTCCCGCTCGGCAACACGCAGCTGAACGGCCCCTCGGCCACTCCCGGCATCGAGGGCACGCCGAACCGCACCTTCTGCGAAGGCAACGGCGAGGCCTCGCTGGCCATCAAGGAGGCGGCCGGCGAGACCTGGACGTCGGCGGCCGGCATGACCTTCGCCTACAGCACGCTCGACAACGGCAAGAACCCGCGCAACGGCTTCTACGCCGAAGTGAAGCCGGACGTGGCCGGTCTCGGCGGCGACTCGAAATATGTGCGCGTCCTCGGCGATGCCCGCTACTATCACGAGTTCTTCGAGGACATCGTCGGCATCGCTCGCGTGCAGGGCGGCCACATCGTCGGCCATAGCGGCGAAGACTTGCGCGTCATGGACCACTTCTTCCTCGGCCCGACGCTCGTCCGCGGCTTCGCCCCGTCCGGCATCGGTCCGCGCGACGTGTCGACGGCCGACAGCCGCTCCAACGCCGTCGGTGGAACGAGCTATTTCGGCGGCTCGCTCGAGGCGCAATTCCCGATCTGGGGCCTGCCGCGCGAACTCGGCCTCAAGGGCGCCGTCTTCGCCGACGCCGGCACGCTGTTCGACTACCAGGGCGTGACCGCCTTCGACGTGAACAAGAACGGCCGCTTCGATTGCGACGCCGCCACGGCGAGCCTCGTGCAGCCCGAATGCATCACGGTGCGCGACAACAACGTGATCCGTTCCTCGGTCGGCGCCAGCATCTTGTGGGCGTCGCCGCTCGGCCCGCTGCGCTTCGACTACGCGGTCGCGCTCAGCAAGGACGAGGGCGTCCTGAACGACAACGGCGTCCGCGTCGGCGGCGACCGCACGCAGGCGTTCCGCTTCTCCGGCGGCACCCGCTTCTAGCATTACCCTCGCACCTCATGCGGAGGTGCGAGCCCCCAGGTCCGGCCTCGGCCGTCCCAAGGATCAGCTCGGCGAGCCTCGAAGCATGCACAACCGTTGGTGCGTGCTTCGAGGCTCAACCTTTGGGCTTCGCACCTCAACATGAGGACGAGGGGTAAGCTGCTCAGGCCGAAACGGACGAGTAGACGGCGCGGTCCCAAGTTGGCTACACCCCGCGGACGATGTCCGAACCCGTCTTCTTCCCCAAGAACCCGCCTCTGACCCTCCGGCAGATCGCCGAGATCGCGGGCGCGGCCCTGCCTGAGGGCGCCGATCCGGCCAGCACCGTCTCCGGCGTGGCGCCGCTCGAATCGGCGGGCGGCAACGATCTCGCCTACATGGACAATCCGAAATACGTCGATGCGCTGGCGCGGACAGGCGCAAGAGCCTGCCTCGTCTCGCGCCGCTTCGCCGCCAAGGTCCCGGCCGCCACGGTCGCGCTCGTCATCGATCAGCCGTATCACGCCTATGCCGAGATCCTGGCGCGGCTCTACCCGGCCGCGGCGCGTCCCGGCTCGTCCTTCGGCGCGAGCGGCGTCTCGCCGGGATCCTTCGTCCACCCGACGGCCCGGCTGGAGCATGGCGTCGTCGTCGATCCGGGCGCGGTGATCGGGCCCGGCGCCGAGATCGGCGCCGGCACGGTCGTCGGCGCCGGCGCGGCCATCGGGCCGCAGGTACGCATCGGCCGCGACTGCTCGATGGCCGCCGGCGCCAGCATCGCCAACGCGCTGATCGGCAACCGGGTGATCATCCATCCGGGCGCCCGCATCGGCCAGGACGGCTTTGGCTACGCCATGGGGCGGACAGGTCATCGCAAGGTGCCGCAGGTCGGCCGCGTCATCATCCAGGACGGCGTCGAGATCGGCGCCAACACCACCATCGACCGGGGCGCCAGCCGCGACACGGTGATCGGCGAGGGCACCAAGATCGACAACCTCGTCCAGATCGCCCACAACGTCGTCATCGGCCGCCACTGCATCATCGTGGCCCAGGTCGGCATCTCCGGCTCGGCGACGCTCGAGGATTTCGTCGTGCTCGGCGGCCAGGTCGGCGTCGTCGGCCATGTCCGCATCGGCACCGGCGCGCAGATCGCCGGCAGCAGCAACGTCAATTCCGACGTGCCGCCGGGCGCGCGCTGGGGCGGAACGCCAGCCAAGCCGATGCGCGACTGGTTCCGGGAAATCACGACCCTCAAAACGCTTGCATCGAAGCGCGTTCTCGCCAAAGAGGACGAGACGGAAGCCAAGGGCTGAGATGCAGCGCGACGCGGCACGAGGGTTTCGCTTTCGATCGATCGAAACGCATGGACGCGATCGATTTCCAATGGATTGAGCATGATGCCGAAGAGCGGAAGCCACGTTTCGGATGAACAGCATGTTTCAGGCTGAGATGCATCGGAGTTCGCCATGAGCGAGACGCCAACGACGCTCGAATCGGCCGACATCATGAGGGTTCTCGAGCTCTTGCCGCATCGCTATCCCTTTCTGCTCGTTGACCGGGTCATCGACATGGATGGCGACCGATCCTGCATCGGCATCAAGAACGTGACGATCAACGAGCCGCAGTTCACGGGGCATTTCCCGACCCGGCCTGTCTTTCCGGGCGTGTTCCTGATCGAGGGCATGGCGCAAACCGCCGGCGTGATCTGCATCACGTCCCGGCTCGCTCAGCAGGAGCGCCCCAAGCAGGTTTTCTTCATGACGATCGACAAGGCCAAGTTCCGCAAGCTCGTCGTTCCGGGGGACACGGTCGAGTACCACATGCGGAAGCTGAACAACCGCCGCAACATGTGGTGGTACCGCGGCGAAGCCAAGGTCGCGGGCGCCCTCGTCGCCGAGGCGGAAGTCGGCGCCATGCTGGTGACCGATTGATGACGGATCCCTTCATTCACCCCACCGCGATCGTCGAGGACGGCGCTCAGATCGGCGCCGACGTCCGCATCGGGCCCTTCTGCACCGTCGGGGCTCATGTCAGCTTAGGCGATGGCTGCGACTTGAAGAGCCACGTCGTCGTTGCAGGCCACACCAGCATCGGCGCCCGCACAACGATCTTCCCATTCGCCGTGATCGGCCACGCTCCGCAAGATTTGAAATACGCCGGTGAGCCTTCCACCCTGACGGTCGGCACCGATTGCATCATACGCGAAGGCGTCACCATGCATCCCGGCACCGGTCACGGGACCATGAAGACGGTCGTCGGCGATCGGTGCTTCTTCCTCGCTTACGCCCATGTGGCGCACGATTGCCGTGTCGGCAACAACGTCGTCATGACCAACAACGCGATGATCGCCGGACATTGCAAGATCGGCGACTTCGCCATCCTCGGCGCCGGCGCGGGCGTCCATCAATTCGCGCGCATCGGCCCGCATGCCTTCATCGGCGGCATGTCCGCCGTCGAGAACGACGTCATTCCCTACGGCATGGCTGTCGGCAACCGCGCCTATCTCGCCGGTCTCAACATCGTCGGGCTGCGCCGCCGCGGCTTCAGCCGCGAGGAGATCCACGACCTCCGCCGCGCCTATCGGCTGCTTTTCGCCAACGAGGGCACGCTTGTCGAGCGGGTCGAGGATGTCGGCGGGGAATTCGGCAAGCACCCGATCGTGCAGGAGATCCTCAACTTCATCCGCGCCGCCAGCGACCGAGCGCTTTGCACGCCGCGAGACACGACGAGCACCGCCGCCTGATGCAGACCGGCCCGATCGCCATTCTCGCCGGATCGGGACGCTTCCCCGAGCTTCTGGCTGACAATCTCGACAAGACCGGGCGTCCCTGCCGCATCCTGGCCATTCGCGGTTTCGCGGAAGCATCCCTGCGCAAGCGGGCGGATGCGGCCGTCGACCTGCTCGACGTCAAGAAGGTGATCGCTTGCCTGCGCGAATGGGGCCCGAGCGCCGTGACCATGGCGGGGGGCATCCATCGCCCAAAACCCTCCGCCGTGCTCAGCGCCTTCTCGATCCTGCGCAACCGGCGCGAGATCGCGGAAGTCATGGGCCGCGGCGACGACCAGCTCCTGCGCGGGGTCGTCGAGTTGCTGGAAGAGCAAGGTCATCGCGTGCTCGGCGTGCATGACCTCGCGCCGGAACTGCTCGCGCGTCCGGGGATCCAGGGGATCCACCGGCCGAACAGCGGCGATCTCCGCGCCATCGCGATCGGCGTGAAGCTGCTGGACGATCTCTCCGCCTACGACATGGGCCAAGGCGTGGTGGTCGCGGACGAGCGCGTCGTCGCCATCGAAGGGCCGGAAGGAACCGATCGCATGCTTGCGCGCGTGCGCGGATTGCGGCGCTCCTGGAGCCTGAAGAAGACGCCGGGCACCGGCGTCCTGGTCAAGATGCCGAAGCGTGGCCAAGACTTGCGCATCGACCTCCCGGCGATCGGGCCGCGCACCTTTGTCCGTGCCGCCAAGGCCGGCTTGCGCGGCGTCGCGGTCGCGAGCGGCGTGACGCTGGTTCTCGATCGCGAGCAGACGGTGAGGACCGCCGACCGGCTCGGGATGTTTCTTGTCGGAACGGCCGCTGGCGACGACGCTTCGTCGGACGCGGCATGAGCGGAACCGGTCGCCGGCCCCTGACGATCTGGCTGATCGCCGGCGAGGAATCCGGCGATCAGCTCGGTGCCAAGCTCATGCCCGCCCTCAAGGCGGCGTTGGGCGACAGGCCGGTCGCGTTCGAGGGCGTCGGCGGCGACGCCATGGCGGCGCAGGGGCTGCGCAGCCTGTTTCCCCTCAAGGACATCGCCGTCATGGGTTTCGGCGCCGTCATCGCGCGCCTGCCCTCGCTCGTGCGGCTGGTCTACCGCACGGTCGACGCCATCGTGCAGGGCCGCCCGGACGCGGTCGTCATCATCGACAGCCCCGAATTCACGCACGCCGTCGCCAAGCGCGTCCGCCGCCGGCTGCCTTCGCTGCCGATCGTCAACTACGTCAGCCCGAGCGTGTGGGTGTGGCGGCCGGGGCGGGCGCGCAAGATGCGCGCTTATGTCGACCACGTGCTCGCCCTCAAGCCGTTCGAGCCGGCGGCGCATCAGCGGCTCGGCGGCCCGCCCTGCACCTATGTCGGTCATCCGCTGATCGAGCGGCTCGACGAGCTGCGGCCCCGGGACGGCGAGCGGCCGGGCATCGGCGACGACCCGATCAACCTGCTCGTGCTGCCCGGCAGCCGCCGCACCGAGATCGGCCGCCTGATGGAGCCGTTCGGCGCCGCGCTCGGCCTCCTCGCCGCGCGTACCCCGCGCCCGGTGCGGGCGATCGTGCCGGCGGTGGCGCACCTCGCCGACGAGATCGAGGAACGGGCCCGCGCCTGGCCGGTGGCGGCGGAGATCGTCCGCGGCGAGGCCGCCAAGCACGCCGCCTTCCGCCGCGCGCACGCGGCGCTCGCCGCCTCGGGAACCGTCAGCCTCGAGCTCGCCCTGTCGGGCGTGCCAATGGTGATCGCCTACAAGGTCTCGAAGCTCGAGGAGCAGTTGAAATACGTGATCATGGTGAACACCATCGTGCTCGCCAACCTGATCCTCGGCGAGAACGTCATCCCCGAGCGCGTCCAGTGGGACTGCACGCCCGAGAAGCTCGTCGAGGCCTTGCTGCCGCTCTTGAGCGACAGCCCGGAACGGCGGGCGCAGCTCGCCGCCTTCGCGCGCCTCGACGACCTCATGTCCACCGGCGACGAGGCGCCGAGCGCCCGCGCCGCCCGCATCGTGCTCGAGGTGGCTCTGCCAAGCGAGGAAGGGCAAATGCGCCCTGTTGGGCAGATCAGCCCCTCTGGGCGATGGTGAGGTAGTCGCGCTCGCCGGCGCCGACATAGAGCTGGCGCGGCCGGCCGATCTTCTGCGACGGGTCCTCGATCATCTCCTTCCACTGCGCGATCCAGCCGACCGTGCGGGCGACGGCGAACAGCACCGTGAACATCGAGGTCGGGAAGCCCATCGCCTTGAGGGTGATGCCCGAATAGAAATCGACATTCGGGTAGAGCTTCTTCTCGACGAAATACTCATCCCTGAGCGCGACCTGCTCGAGCTCGACGGCGACGTCGAGAAGCGGATCGTCCTTGATGCCGAGCTCGTTCAGCACCTCATGCGCCGTCTTCTGCATGATGCGGGCGCGCGGATCGTAGTTCTTGTAGACGCGATGCCCGAAGCCCATCAGGCGGAACGCGTCGTTCTTGTCCTTGGCCTTGTTGACGTAAAGCGGGATGCGGTCGGGCGTGCCGATCTGCTGCAGCATCTGCAGGGCGGCCTCGTTGGCGCCGCCATGCGCCGGTCCCCACAGGCAGGCGATGCCGGCGGCGATGCAGGCGAATGGATTGGCGCCCGACGAGCCGGCGAGACGCACGGTGGAGGTCGACGCGTTCTGCTCGTGGTCGGCATGCAGGATGAAGATGCGGTCGAGGGCGCGCGCGAGGACCGGATTGGCCCGGTACTCCTCGCACGGCACGGCGAAGCACATGCGCAGGAAGTTCGACGTGTAGTCGAGATCGTTCTTCGGATAGATGAAGGGCTGGCCGATCGAATACTTGTAGGCCATAGCGGCGAGCGTCGGCGTCTTGGCGATCATGCGCATGGAAGCGATCATGCGCTGCCGCTCGTCGGAGATGTCCGTCGAGTCATGGTAGAAGGCGGACAGCGCGCCGACCGACGCGACCATGATCGACATCGGGTGCGCGTCGCGGCGGAACCCCTGGAAGAAGCGGTTCATCTGGTCGTGCACCATGGTGTGGCGCGTGACCCGATAATCGAAATCGGCCTTCTGGGCGGCGGTCGGCAGCTCGCCGTAGAGCAGGAGATAGCAGGTCTCGAGGAAGTCCCCGTGCTCGGCGAGCTGCTCGATCGGGTAGCCGCGGTAGAGCAGGACGCCCTCGTCGCCATCGATATAGGTGATGCGCGACTCGCAGCTCGCCGTCGAAGTGAAGCCCGGATCGTAGGTGAACATGCCGGTTTCGGCGTAGAGCTTCGAGATGTCGATGACGCTCGGGCCGACCGTGCCGCCCTTGACCGGAAACTCGGCCTGCTTGTTGTCGACGATGAGCTTGGAGGGATTACCGTTCATGAATTGTGGCCTTTCGCCCGCGCAGGCCGCGGGAAGCCGTCAGCGTCGACGCCGGGCATTTGCTCGACCCACGCCTGTCCTGCCGCTCCCGGCTGGAAACACGGGGTTTCGGTAGCTGATCCGAAAGCCGCGTTCAAGCAGGCCGAAAGGAGGGGGGCCGCCGCATACGCAATCCGGTCGATCTCCTCGTGACCATCTGTCTTGCGGCGCGCCGGTCGGGTCCGGCCCGGAATGACAGCCGAACCAACCACGCGGACAACGTGCGAGGACAGTGTTCGCGGGCTCATCGCTCTCGCGGTCCTTTCGGCCCGAGCTGGTTCTTCGAGAGGTTCGCTTCGGAGCCGAAGCGAGGGGAGCGGGACGCCAGGGCGCCGGCTCTTAAGATTTTAGCGGCCGGCTTCCCGGCGTCCCGCGCGGCGATTTCGGTCCGGAGGCCTCCGCGCTGGCCGCGGGCAGGGTCTCCCCTGCGCAACCATGTGCCGTGGCACG
>DASQLE010000113.1:0-2955 GCA_035630175.1 Beijerinckiaceae bacterium | reverse complement strand
CGAGCCGCGCTTCGTGGCGACGCCAAGGTAAAGACTCGGTAACCGACCGACGGTGCCCCGCCCGCGGACCGCGAGACGGGCCGACGCGACGATGAACGCGCGCGATCGGCGGTCAGATCACGATGCGCTTCGATCGGTTGGATCGGAACGCATCGACGTGATCGATTCGAAGATTTTGCGCACGATGCTGAAAGCGGTGCCTACCCCCTGGATCGAGTCCAGGGGGCGGCTCTTTCCGGCATCGGCTCTCGGAGCCGCCGCTTCGCCTCAGAACCTGAAGTTCACGCCACCGCGGATGAGGTTGCCCGAGTTCTTGAATTTGTAGTCAATGATCTCGCCGGCGAAACCGGGCGTGACATCGTCCCGCGCGCGGATCGTGCGGTCGCCGAGGTCGTAATAGAGATAATCGGCCTTGAGCATGATGTTGTCGGTGAGCGCGTATTCGACGCCGCCGCCGACGGCCCATCCCCACTCGGTGTCGCGGCTGGACCACGTCGTGTCATAGCCGATGCGCGGGATGGCGATGCCGAAGCTGTTCTCCACCTCGCCTCCGGCGAGGCCGGCCGTCACGAAGAGCAACGTGCGATCGAAGGCGACGCCGGCGCGGGCCCGCACGGTGCCCAGCGTCTCGAGATCCGAACGATAGGTGGTGGTGACGAGGGCGCCCGCGAATGGCGACGGCAGAGGCGCCGGATCGATCACGTTCAACCTGGTGCCGTCCTGGCTGCCGAACCAGGCGATGTCGGCTTCGATGCCGAAGACATACATGCCGGACTGGAAGTTGTAGCCGGCCTGGACGCCGCCGAAGCCGGCGTCGCGATCGACCTCGATGCTCCTCGGGAAGACTCCGTTGCCCACGTCATACGGCAACAGGATGCCCTCGACATGAGCGAGCTTCGCGTCGGTGTCGCTCCACATGTAGCCGCCATGGGCGCCGAGATAGAACCCAGTCCACGTGAAGGTCGGCGCGGGAGCGTAAGCGAGCGGCGCGGCACGCCCCGGAAGGTCTGCAGCGCTCGCGGCGGCGGAGAGCCCGATCAGGGCGACGGTGGACAGAAACAGCTTCTTCATGGGGCCCCCCAAATAGCGTCTCGTCGGCGCGACTCGCGCGCACTGTGATCAGATTTGAGTGCCACGGCATGCTCAACAAAACGTTAAGGGCCGCGCTCGTCGCCGCATGCTCGACGATGCGACGGAAGCTGCTGCGCGCGTGTTAGGGGCGCGCTAACCATAACAGTGCGATCGCTGCGATGCGCCTGCAGCGTCCAAGCAGCGGTTAACCGCCTGCTCTTATCACTGTAGACGGCCGCGCGTGCGGACGGGGGATTGGCATGTCCAATCGGCTACAGCTTTCTCTGATTCTGCTGAACCGCTTCGTCGACTGGTTCATCCCGGCCGAGATCGCCGCCGACAGAGAGTCGCGCAAGCAGGCGCGCATGTTCCTGATCAGCCATCTCTTCGGCCCCTTCATCGGTAACGTGGTGCCGGGTGCCCTCTACCTGTTCGATCCGACCCCCGGCTTCGACGTGGCGGTCCTGGCGGCGTCCATCACGGCGTTCTGGGTTTTCCCTTTCATCCTGCGGGCCGGCGCCCGCTACAATATCCTGGTGCTTCTCTCGGTGCAGAACCTCATCTTCTGCATCCTGTGGAGCTGTTATTTCTACGGCGGCGTGAGCTCACCCACCCTCCCCTGGGTGCTCACCATCCCTCTGCTCGCCTTCTTCTATCTCGGCCAGTCGTCCTCGCTGCGCCTTGTGGTCCTCGGCCTTTTCGCCGCCAACCTGGCGGCGTTCTGCGCCTTGTACCTCCTCGGCCACTCCGTCCCGGCGAACGACATGGCCGCCTCCGCGCTGCAGGGTCTCGGCATCGTCTCGACGGTGGCCGCGTCCCTGTACGTGACGATGATGGCCTTCTACTACGCGAAGATCCTGGCCTCCGGCGTCGAGCTGGAGGGTGAGATGAAGCGCCATCTCGCCACCGCGACGGAACTGCGCCGGGCGACCGCGGAGGCGGACCGCGCCAGCGCCGCCAAAGCCGAGTTCCTGGCCAAGATGAGCCATGAGCTGCGCACGCCGTTGAACGCCGTGATCGGCTACAGCCAGATCCTGCTCGAAGACGCCGAGGCCGAAGACGACTCGGAAGCGGCCGTCGACCTCGAGAAAATTCATGAAGCCGGCCATCATCTGCTCAGGCTGATCAACGAAGTGCTCGATCTGTCGAAGATCGAGGCCGGCAAGATGGAGCTCTTCATCGAGACGATGGATGCGGGCGCGCTGATCCGCGATGCCGTCGAGGGTTGCCGCAAGCTCGCGGACAAGAACGGCAACACGGTGACGCTCGCTCTCGACGCCCGCCTCGGCACGATCAACTGTGACGCACGCAAGCTCGAGCAGGCCCTGACGCAGATCTTGGACAACGCCGCCAAGTTCACCGAGAAGGGCTCGATCGTCGTCACCGCGGCGCGCGAGTCCGTCGGTGCCGGCGAAGAGATCGTCGTGGCGGTGCGCGACACGGGCATCGGCATCGCCCGGGATGTGCTGCCGTCCCTGTTCGAGAAGTTCAGCGTCGCGGACGACTCGAGCTCGAGCAAATACGGCGGCACGGGCTTGGGGCTGGCGCTGAGCCAGAAGCTCTGCCGCTTGATGGGCGGCGACGTCATCGTCGAGAGCGAAATCGGCATCGGCAGCTGCTTCACCATCCGTCTCCCGACCGTCGTGCGCGCGCAAACGCACGAAGCCGAAGCGACCGATGCCGAGGACACCCCCTCGGCGCAGAACCTGGCCCAGGCGGCCTGATCGGGCACCGACAACCAAGGCGATCGTCCAATGTTCAAGATCCTGCTCGTCGAAGACAATGAAATGAACCGGGACATGCTGACGCGCAGGCTTCAGCGGAACGCCTTCATGGTGTGCTGCGCTCCCGACGGGCCGACCGGGGTCGCCATGGCGCTCGAGG
>DASQLE010000112.1:0-2051 GCA_035630175.1 Beijerinckiaceae bacterium | reverse complement strand
AAGGTCAAGGGCATGTTCGTGCGGCCTGAGCAGATCGCCGCCGTGGCACGGCGGCATCCCGAGCTCGGGCGCTTGCGCCTCGTCGTCACGCGCGAGGGCGAGCGCGACGTCATGACCCTTTGGGCCGAGGCGGCAACGCCGGATCCGGCCCTGGCCGGCGCCGTCGCGGCGACCCTGCAGGAGGTGACGCGGCTCAGCGGCGCCGTCGACCTCAGGGAACCGGGCACGCTGCCGAACGACGGCAAGGTCATCGCCGACGAGCGAACCCTCGTGTGAGCCTCACCGGCGGTCCGGGATCGAATAGGTGCCGGTCGCGTGGCAGACGATCTCGCTCTGTCCGTCGCTGCGCAGCAGCACCTCGCCGACGGCGAGGCGCTTGCCGAGCTTCATGAGCCGGCATTCGGCGATGACGTCGCCGGCCGGCGGCTTGCGCAGGAAATTGAAGGACAGGCTCGTCGTGACGGCGAGCGCCACCGGTCCGATCTGGGCCAGGATGGCGACGTAAAGCGCGAGATCGGCAAGGGCCATGAGCGCGGGGCCTGACACGGTTCCCCCCGGCCGGATGTGCCGGTCGTGATAGGTCATGCGCAGCCGCGCCGTGAGCGGCCCGACGGCCTCGACCGAATAGATGCGTCCGTCGTGATGGATCTGCGGGAACTCGCGGTCCAAGAAGGCTTCGACCTCCTCGGCCGTCATGCGGGGAGCTGGCGGCGCGGCTTGGGACATTGCTCGGCTCGATTATCAAGGCAGACGAGTCTACTGAGCGCGCTCCAACTGTATAGGAGGCCGTCTGCGCGGTCGCCAACTGTCGTCGATAAGTTGCGCTTCGCGCCCTCGATCTTAAGATCCAGAGACGGTTTGTGCTGGTTGCACGAGGAACGCTCGGGTGGGATACGTCGTAAGCTCGCTCGGAAGGCAGAGCTTGGGGGAGGGGGAAGTCCCCTTGAACTTGCCAGGATCGGTGGCAAGCGCCAACAAGGAAGCGCACTGGCCAGCCCAGTTTGGTCGGTGGCGCGCTGGGCCACTACGGCAGGCATTCGGCTGCTAGGCCGCGGGATCTTGCCGGGGGAGAGGAACTCGATGTGCGAGGCCTGTGACAACTACGACGGCACGCGACTGCCGCGCCTTGACGCCGAATTGGTGGCGGAGGCCCGGGCGATCGAGGCCAAGATGCCGGGCGAGCGCGCGTCCGAAGAAGCCTGGGCGGTTTTCGTTGGGCGGGCAGGCGGCGGAATCAGCTGGGCTGACCACCAGCGCATGACGTCGAGCTACGAGGCCGCTGAGGCAGCAGCCTCGGCCTCTGGCGCTCGCGCGCTCGGCCGGCGGCGAGCCCGCCGTCCCAGCTCGTTCCGATGCGATGCGGCATCATTATCGGGATCCCCATAGCCACCGTTTTTGCACAGGACACCGCTGCCACTCTCACCCGCGGATTATGGGGGCCACGTAGATCAGGCGACTGCGCGGACAGTGTTGCGCAGCACGCCGATGCCGACGACCTCGGCTTCCACGATGTCGCCGTCCTTCAGCAAAGCGGGTGGCTTCATGGCGTAGCCGACGCCGGAGGGCGTACCCGTGCAGATGATATCGCCTGGTTCCAACGTCAAACCCTGCGAGAGGCTTTCGATGATGGTCGCGCAATCGAAGAGCAGATCGGCCGTGGTCGAGTCCTGGCGCGTTTCGCCATTCACCCTCAACGTGAGCCGAGCATCATTCGGCGAACCAAACTCGTCTGCGGTCACGATCCATGGGCCGATCGGGCAGGAGGTGTCCAGCGCCTTGCCCTTAAACCATTGCCCGTGTGCGCGCTGGAGATCGCGCGCCGAAACGTCGTTCAGCACCGTATAGCCGAAGACCACGTCCAGCGCCTCGCTGGCCTTTACGTCCCGGCACTCCTGGCCGATGACGATCGCGAACTCGACCTCGTAGTCGAGAGCCTTGGTCAGCTTGGTATCGAGCCGGATCTCCGCTTCCGGGCCGATCACCGCAGTCGGCGGCTTCGTAAAGAACTCCGGCACCGGCGGAAACTTCACCTCAACGCCCTGTTCCCGCGC
>DASQLE010000111.1:0-3785 GCA_035630175.1 Beijerinckiaceae bacterium | reverse complement strand
GTGGTCGAGAAGCTCAACAAGGAGCTCGTCCGCATCATGGCCCTGCCGGCGGTGCACGAGCGGCTCGCCCGCGACGAGATCACGAGCGAGCCTCTCAGCGCCGACCAGTTCGCCAAGCTCGTCGCCGACGAGACGGCCAAGTGGGGACCGATCGCCAAGGCCTCGGGCGCGCAGCCGGAATAGCGAACAACCCTCCCCTGGACGGGAAGGGTCGACGGCTCGCGCGACAGCGCGAGGCGGCGGGTTGGGGTGACACCGCCGCCGCGCTATCCTGAACCGGCGTCACCCCCTCCCGGCCGCTGCGCGGCCGACCTCCCTCCTCCGGGGGATGGTGTGTTTTCGGAGCTCGCATAGCCGTCGGTCGCCGCGACGAGGCGGTGCAGGATGCCGGGCTCGCTCGAGGCGTGCCCGGCGTCGTCGACGAGGTGGAACGCGGCCCGCGGCCAGGCCTTGTGCAGATCCCACGCGGTCGTCGCCGGCGTCACCACGTCGTAGCGGCCCTGCACGATCGTGCCCGGGATCGCCGCCAGCCGATGCGCGTCGCGGATGAGCTGGCCCTCGTCGAGAAAGCCGCGATGCACGAAATAATGGGCCTCGATGCGCGCGAAGGCGAGCGCGAAGGCCTCCTCCGCATGCTGCGAGACGACGCGCGCGTTGGGCAGGAGCGTGACGATGGCGCCTTCCCAGCCGCTCCACGCCTTGGCGGCCGCGAGTTGGACGTCTCGGTCCGATCCCGTGAGGCGGCGATGGTAGGCGGCGATCAGGTCGCCGCGCTCGTCCTCGGGAATCGGCGCGACGAATTGCTCCCATGGCTCGGGGAACAGTCGCGAGGCGCCGTCCCCATAGAGCCAGCGCAGCTCGGAGCGGCGCACCGTGAAGATGCCGCGCAGCACGAGCTCGCTGACGCGCTCCGGATGCGTCTCGGCATAGGCGAGCGCCAGCGCCGCGCCCCACGAGCCGCCGAAGACGAGCCAGCGCTCGACGGCGAGCATCTCCCGCAACCGCTCGATATCGGCGACGAGATGCCAGGTGGTGTTGGCGTCGAGCGATGCGTGCGGGGTCGAGCGCCCGCAGCCGCGCTGGTCGAACAGGAGTACCCGGTAGCGAGCCGGGTCGAAAAAGCGGCGGTGATCGGGGATGCAGCCGCCGCCAGGCCCGCCGTGCAGGAACACGGCCGGCTTGCCGTGCGGATTGCCGCACAGCTCCCAGGCAAGCCGGTGGCCGTCGCCGACGTCGAGGCGGCCGCTGTCATAGGGCTCGATCGGCGGATAGGGCCCGCGTCGGGGCGCCGCCGCGTCCGGGCTCATGCCGCCGCCTCCGTCCGGCCGAGCGCGGCGGAGGCCGGGAAGACGAGCGACTTGATGACCACCGGCACGGCGCCCGAGGCCTGGAGAAGCGCCCCGATATCGATGAAGTCGAATTCCTTCAGCACGATGCCGTCAATCGACACGACAGGACTCGCAAGGCGCGTCTCCTCCTTGCAATGGATGCCGACGAGGCCGCCGATATCGCCGTCGCCGACGAGGACAAGCGGCAGACCGCGCGCCAGGATGCTGTCGAGACCGGCGGCGACGCCTTTGCAGAAGGCGTCAAGGCGGGCGAAGGTCGCCGAGCCGCGCCAGCGGTAGCACAGAGCGACCGACTGCCGGCCCTCGTGCAGGTCGAGCCGACGCAAGGCGCCCTGCACGGCCGCCGCGATGGCGTCAGGATCGAGCGTCTCGGCGTCGAGCGGCAGGTCGGGCGTGATGACCGGAACGTTGCGTAAAGGCAGAACGTCGACGGGGCTGACGAAGATGGTGCTGCCGCTTACCTGGATCGTGTATTGCGAGGCGCCGACGACGGTGGCGCGGATGCCCTCGACGGGCGGCTCGATGCGCGGTCCCCAAGACCTCACGCGCGCCTTGATCATGTCGGCGAGAAGCGGGCCGAGGTCGCCGTAATCGGCCTGCTCGCGGCCGTAGACGTATTCCGACACGCCGCCCGAGAAGGTGAGCGCGTCCGGCGCGCGCACCTGCTTGAGCGGGTCGAGTCGGAGGAGCGCGGCGCCGCGCTCGCTTAAGGGAGCGCCGCCCATGGCCTCGAACAGCCGCTCGACCATGCGCTCGACGATCTTGAGGAGCATGCCGTCGCTCGGGCAATCGCCGATTGCGAGCGGCACGCCGGCCTCCTCGGCGAAGCGCCGGCCGGCTTCCTCGATGCGCGCAACGTTGCCGTCCTCGTCGAAGGCGATGATGCGCGCTCCGACGTCGACGGCCGTGAGGTCGACGACCTCGCCGCCCTCGCACAATGCGATCTTGGAGGTGCCGCCGCCGATATCGACATTCATGACGCGAGCGCTCTCGCGGATCGAGCGAGCGGCCGCGCCCGAGCCGAAGGCGGCGAGCGTCGTCTCGAGGGCGTCTCCGGCGCTCACGGCGACGAACTTGCCCGCCTGCCCGGCGAACAGCTCGCCGATGGCGCGGGCGTTGCGCCGGCGCACGGCGACGCCGGTGAGGATCAGCGCGCCCGTATCGACCGCATCGTGATCGAGGCCGGCGAGCCGGTATTGCTCGGCGATGAAGGCGCCGAGGCGGCCGGCATCGATCGTCATGTCGTCGGCATAGGGCGTCAGCAGCACCGCCGACTCGTGAAACACCTCGCGCTCCGACACGATATAGCGGTTATCGAGCCGCTCCAGCACGAGGCGCGAGAAGACCAGATGCGAGGTCGACGAGCCGATATCGACGCCGACGCTGGTCAGCCGGATCTCGTCTTCGTCTTCCAGGCTGCGCCCGATATTGGAGAAAAAAATGCGGCCGCCTTCCTCATCGGCCATGCCGGCCCCTCCTGTTCATTTCCCTCCCCTTCAGGGGAGGGCGGACTCGCATGCGGCAGCATGCGAGCCGGGCGGGGGCATGACGCGGAGCGTCATATCTGACACGGCGTGACCCCACCCCGGTCGCTGCCGCGACTCGGCCCTCCCCTGAAGGGGAGGGATTTGGAGAGCCCTACTCCGCCGCGACTGCGCGTGTGTTGCGGGGCCACACGACGTCGTTCGGTTTGACGTACCAGGCCGGGTCCATGCGGCTCGGTACGCCGTTGTCTCGCAACGTCGCCTCGTATTCCTCGCGGATATACGGGTCCTCCATCCAGTAGGGGATGGCGGTGCCGCCTTCGTGCACGTCGATGGCCGTGTAGTCGGTGTGCTTGTCGCCCGGTGCGCCGGGATCGCGGCCGGGATTGTGCGGCCCGAACCAGGCGGTGAGGCGGAACGGGTCCTTGGAGACGGAAAAGTGCTGGTGATACCAGCGCGCCCCGCCCGGCGCCGCCGTGACCATGCCGACGGGCTCGTAATCGAGGCGGCGGATCTGGTCGCCATGGCCGTCCCGCCACGGCGTCTCACCGAGGCGTTCGGGCCAGGAATAGGTGTAGCCCTTGCCCTTGAGGCAGATGAGGATCGCCGCCGAGGTGTGCGCGTGCGCCTTGGAATAGCGGCCGTTCTCGTGCTGGCCGATCCAGAAATAGAAGACGTTGTTGGTCATGAACGGCTCGATGCGCCGGTAGCCGGGCGAGCGCCGGTTGTCGAGCGGCAGCTCGCAGTTGATCACGTCCGGGATCAAGTTGGTGCGCCGCATGGCGAGGCCGCGCACGGGATCGGGCTCGATGTCGTCCTTCGGCTTGAAGAAGTCGTCGGCGCCGCTGAAACGGTCGCGGAACACGAACGGGTTGTCGAACACCGCCGCGACATTGTTGAGCTGGTTGAGCACGTTCGGCGCCGTCGTGCCGGCGAGCAGGAGGGCGCCGCC
>DASQLE010000110.1:0-10365 GCA_035630175.1 Beijerinckiaceae bacterium | reverse complement strand
GCGTAGAAGAAGATCGTGAAGGCGAGGAACGCCGCCGCGAACCAGTTGGCGATGAGACCGAGGGCGAGAACCGAGCCGATCGCCAGGGTCAGACCGAACGACAGCGCCTCGTCCCGGGCGAGCCTGCCGGCCGGAATGGGCCGCCGGCAGGTGCGCGTCATGACGGCGTCGATGTCGGCGTCCCACCACATGTTGAGGCATCCGGCCGCGCCGGCCCCCACCGCGATCATGAGCAGCGACGCGGCGGCGATCACCGGATGGACGACCGGGTGCGTCACGACCATGCCGACCAGCGCCGTGAACACGACGAGCGACATCACCCGCGGCTTCAGGAGGGCGATGTAGTCCCCGACCTCGCCGCCCGACACGGTGGCGGAGACCTCGGTTGCTTCGATGGGGGCGGAGTGAGCCATGGCTTCGGCCGATGTCTTCATGTCTCTTCCAGCTCGTGACCGGCCCGGATCAATCCCGGGGCAGGCCCGCGCCGGCGATCTCGATCGAAAGAGCGCCCTCTTCGAAAGAGAACCCCGGGGCGAGCCCGATCACGACAGGTTTGCATCCCTCAGGCGGCCAGGCAAGGCCGCCTCGCGCCTAGGGCAGGATCGATTCAGATCGAGCGATCCTGTTCTGTTTCTTGAGTCGCATGATCTTTTCGGCAAGGCGGTGTCCTTTGCCGGATCATGCTCTAGTGGTGCGTCTCGACGATGCGCGGCAGGGTCTCGTACTGGTGGAACGGGGGCGGCGAAGGCAGCGTCCACTCCAGAGTCGTGGCGCCTTCGCCCCACGGATTGCCGATGGCCCGCTCCTTGCGGACGAAGAGCGAGTAGAAGATGCCGAAGATGAAGAACAGCAGGCCGCCGAAGAACAGGTAGCCGCCGATCGACGAGACCAGGTTCCAGCCCGCATACACGTCCGGGTAGTCGGCGTAGCGGCGCGGCATTCCGGCGAGCCCGAGGAAGTGCATCGGGAAGAACAGCACGTTGGAGCCGATGAAGGCGATCCAGAAATGCGTCTTGCCGATCCATTCGGGGATCACATAGCCGCTCATCTTCGGGAACCAGTAGTAGATGCCGGCGAAGATCATGAACACGGCGCCGAGCGACAGGACATAGTGGAAGTGGGCGACCACGTAGTAGGTGTCGTGCACGGCGCGGTCGATGCCCGCGTTGGCGAGCACGACGCCGGTGACGCCGCCGACCGTGAACAGGAAGATGAAGCCGATCGCCCATTGCATGGCGGCCGTGAAGCGGATCGAGCCGCCCCACATGGTGGCGATCCACGAGAAGATCTTGATGCCGGTCGGCACCGCGATCACCATCGTGGCGAAGACGAAATAGGATTGCGTCTGCAGCGACAGGCCGACCGTGAACATGTGGTGCGCCCACACGACGAAGCCGACGACGCCGATGGCGACCATGGCGTAGGCCATGCCGAGATAGCCGAAGATCGGCTTCTTCGAGAAGGTCGAGATGATGTGCGAGACGATGCCGAAGGCCGGCAGGATCATGATGTAGACTTCGGGATGGCCGAAGAACCAGAACAGGTGCTGGTACAGGATCGGGTCGCCGCCGCCGGCCGGATCGAAGAAGGTGGTGCCGAAATTGCGGTCGGTGAGCAGCATGGTGATGGCGCCTGCCAGCACCGGTAGGGCCAGGAGCAGCAGGAACGCCGTCACCAGGATCGACCAGGCGAACAGCGGCATCTTGTGCAGCGTCATGCCCGGAGCGCGCATGTTGAGGATGGTGGTGATGAAGTTGATGGCGCCGAGGATCGAGGCGGCGCCGGCGAGATGCAGGGACAGGATGCCGAAATCGAGCGCCGGGCCGGGATGGCCGGCCGTCGCGAGCGGCGGATAGACCGTCCAGCCGCCGCCGAAGCCGAGCGAGCCCGGCGCGCCCTCGACGAACAGCGAGCAGCACAGGAGCAGGAAACCGGCCACCGTCAGCCAGAACGAGATGTTGTTCATGCGCGGGAAGGCCATGTCGGGCGCGCCGATCATGAGCGGCACGAACCAGTTGCCGAAGCCGCCGATGAGGGACGGCATGACCAGGAAGAACACCATGATCAGGCCGTGGCCCGTCACCAGGACGTTGTAGCTCTGCGGATTGGCGAAGATCTGCAGGCCCGGCTCCTGCAGCTCCATGCGCATGAGGACCGAGAAGATCGCCCCGACCAGCCCCGCCGTGAACGAGAACAGCAGGTACAGGGTGCCGATGTCCTTGTGGTTGGTGGAATACATCCACCGGACCCATCCGGTCGGATGGCCGTGATCGTGAGCGTGAGCGTCGGCTGCATATGCCATGGCGAGAGCCTGTGGTCCTTCGTTGCTATCGACGGCCGGCCGCGGCGAGGCGCACCTCGCCGTTGCTTGCCGCGAATTTCTGCTTGGCCTCCGCGAGCCAGGCTGCGTATTGCTGCTCGCTGACGACGCGCACGGTGATCGGCATGTAGGGGTGTCCGTTGCCGCACAGTTCCGAGCACTGTCCGTAATACACGCCCTCCCGGTCGGCCTTGAACCAGGTCTCGTTGAGGCGCCCGGGCACCGCGTCGACCTTGATGCCGAACGAGGGCATCGCGAACGCATGCAGCACATCGGCTGCCGTCACCTGGAGGCGCACGACCTTGCCCACCGGCACGACCATCTCGTTGTCGGTCGCCAAGAGACGCGGCTGCCCCGGCTTCAGCTCGTTCTCCGGAACCATGTTCGAGTCGAACCGAAAGCCGCCCTGGTCGGAGGGATACTCGTAGTTCCAGTACCAGCTATGGCCGGTCGTCTTCACGACGACGTCGTGCGGCGGGATGATGAGCTGCTCGCGCAGGACCCGGAACGAAGGGATCGCGATGGCGACGAGGATGAGCACCGGCACGATGGTCCACGCCACTTCGAGGGTCGTGTTATGCGTCGTCTGCGCCGGCACCGGATTGGCGTCCTCGTTGAAGCGCACCACGATGATCACGAGGAGCGCCAGCACCAATAGCGAGATGATGGTGATGATGGGAAGAAGCAGCCAATCGTGGAAGAAGGCGACGCTGCGGCCGACCTCGGTCACCATGTCCTGGAAGCCGAGCTGCCAGTCTTCGGAGATGCCGGCGGGAGCGGCCCTAGCGGAGCCGGTGCCGAGCGCCATGGCGGCCGGAACGAGCCCTGCCGCCGATCGAAAACCAGCCCTCGCGATCAGCATCCGTCCTCCGAAGCTCCTGTTGTCTCGTTGGTCTTGAGACCGCTCGCGTGACGACGTCGGGCGACGTGGAAAGGGATAGTGACGCGGCGGCCGTTCAGCCGTGAGGTGAATGCAGCCAGAAACCACAGCCGGCCCTCTAGCGCAACGGCAACGGCGTCGCATCCTGGCGCCGGCCCGAGTTCGCTCCACAGGACCATGCCTCGACACCATTATGCCTTGAGACTACCCATGCTTGACACCACCGATGTCTTGACACGACCCATGCCTTGACACCACCCATGAGCCATGGTCCGAACGCGCCGGAATGCATCGGGCCGCTTGTCTTGGATCTCACCTGGGCGGCCGGCAAGGCGCGGCTGAGGATTGGCGGAATGGCACAGGGTCTATCCGGATGGAGGCGCCCGCCAGCGCTCTGGTCCGTGGGCCTCCGTTCCGTGGGCTTTCTCGCCGGCGCGCTGCTGGCGGGCGCGTCCCCGGCCGCCGCTCAGGGTGTCGTCAAGAACACGTTCGGCGATTGGCAGCTCCGCTGCGAGACCCCGGCCGGCGCCAAGAACGAGCAATGCGCGATCGTGCAGAGCGTCGCCGCCGAGGACCGGCCGAACGTCACGCTCCTGGTCATCGTGCTTAGGACGGCCGACGGCCAGAGCCGCCTGCTCCGGGTGGTGGCGCCGCTCGGCGTTCTTCTGCCGGCAGGGCTCGGCCTCAAGATCGATGGCTCCGATATCGGCCGCGCCGGCTTCGTGCGCTGCCTGACGACCGGCTGCGTCGCCGAGGTGGTGCTCGAGGACAACCTGATCGAGCAGTTGAAGAAGGGTCAGAGCGCCACCTTTATCGTCTTCCAGACGCCGGAGGAGGGGATCGGCATCCCGGTCTCGCTGAAGGGTTTTGGGCCGGGCTTCGACAGCCTGCCCTGAAGCGTGCCGATGAGGACAGCATGAAAGGCAGGTCAAGATTGCGCGTAGCGGGCTCCGTGATGGGCGTGGCGGCCGGGCTCGCCGCGTTCGGCATCGGCAGCCCGGCCTTTGCGAGCAGCAGCAATTTCTTGAAAAACCTGTTCTACGGCGGCGCGCCCCCGCCGTCGGCGCCCGACGCACCGCCCGAGGTGGATTGCCCGGCGGTGACGATCGCCGAAGGCGGCGCCGCCCTGCGCTCCTATACGGGCGGCCGCACGGGCTCGCCCGAGGCGCTGCGCAACCAGCTGTCGATCATCAACGTCGCCCGCGAATGCGTCGGGCGGCGGGACGGCTCGATCGTCGTCAAGGTCGGGGTCGAAGGCCAGGCCCTGATCGGCCCGGCCGGCTCGAGCGGACAGTTCGACACGCCCGTGCGCATCGTCCTCAAGCGCGGCGACCGGGTGCTCGCCAACCGCGCCCGGCGCGCGACGGTGGCGGTTCCGCCGGGGCAGATGCACGGCAGCTTCGTCGTCGTCGAGGAGGGGATCGTCGTGCCGCCCAATACCGGCGACTTCGACATCGAGGTCGCACTCGGCGGCTCCGGGCCCGTCGAGCGCCCGGCGCGGGGCGCGCGTCGGTAGGCGGATCGTCGCCGTCACGGACTTGCCCGCGATCGACTGCCGCGATTGACTTGTCGCGATTGACTTGCCGACGCGCGCCTTTATGACGGTCGGGCCGTTGATCCCCGCGGGAGAGACGGCTCGCCGCGAGGCGAGCCGGCGCCGAAGGCGCAACCGCCCCGGAAACGCTCAGGCCCAAGGACCGCGGGGAGCTGGCACTCTGGAAAGCGGCGATGCGCCAGCATCGCCCACCGAAGGGCGTAACCCGCGGGACCTCCCGGGGGGAA
Source organism: Beijerinckiaceae bacterium (assembly GCA_035630175.1). Taxonomy (GTDB): domain Bacteria; phylum Pseudomonadota; class Alphaproteobacteria; order Rhizobiales; family Beijerinckiaceae; genus JAJKJG01. The sequence continues at coordinate 5,383 of DASQLE010000110.1, read as the reverse complement.
ATCTCTCAGGTCCCGGGACAGAGGGGGCGCGAGCGGGCCGCACGGCTCGCACCGACGCGTTCCTGTGCGACCTTGGGATCCTGGATGGCCGAATCCACGCAACGCGACGAGCCGCTCCGGCACACGCCCCTCGGGGGCGAGCACGTCTCCCGCGGCGCCCGCATGGTGCCGTTCGCGGGCTATGCCATGCCGGTCCAGTATCCTGCCGGGATCATCGCCGAGCATGCCTGGACGCGCGAGGCGGCGGGACTGTTCGACGTCTCGCATATGGGGCAGGCGACGCTGCTCGGTCCCGACCACGCGGCCACGGCCGCAGCGCTCGAGGCGCTTGTGCCGGCCGACATCCTCGGCCTCAAGCCCGGCCGGCAGCGCTACACCCAGCTTCTCACCGACGAGGGCGGCATCCTCGACGATCTCATGGTCAGCCGTTCCGCGGACGAGGGCGAGGACGGCGCCCTGACGCTCGTCGTCAACGCCGCGACCAAGGAGGCCGATTACGCTCACCTCGCCGCCCGGCTCCCCGCCGGCGTGACGTTGCACCGGCACGACGACAAGGCGCTCCTCGCCCTGCAGGGGCCGAAGGCGGCGGAGGTGCTCGCCGCCTACGATCCGACCCTGCACGACATGGCGTTCATGGCCGTGCGCAAGCTGTCGCTCGGCGGCATCGGCGTCCATGCGAGCCGCTCCGGCTATACCGGCGAGGACGGCTTCGAGCTCTCGGTGGCGGCCGAGGGCGCCGTCGATCTCTGGCGCCTGCTGATGGAATCGCCGCTCGTGCGCCCGGTCGGGCTCGGCGCGCGCGACAGCCTCCGCCTCGAGGCCGGGCTTTGCCTCTACGGTCACGACATCGACACGACCACCTCGCCCATCGAGGCTGGGCTTGCGTGGTCGATCCAAAAGCGCCGGCGCGAGGAGGGCGGTTTTCCCGGATACGAGCGCATACGCCGTGAGCTCTCCGAGGGGCCCGCCCGGCTGCGCATCGGCCTGTTGCCGGAAGGGCGTGCCCCGGCCCGCGAGGGGACGCCGATCGCCGCGACGGACGGACGCGCCGTCGGGTTCGTCACGTCGGGCGGCTTCGGGCCGACGGTCGGCGGGCCGATCGCCATGGGCTACGTCACGCGCGAGGCGTCCGCGCCCGGCATGCCCCTGCAGCTGACCGTGCGCGGCAAGCCGCTGCCGGCGCGGGTCGCGGCGATGCCCTTCGTCCCGCATCGCTATAAGCGCTAGGTGGTTGCCATGATGGCCGTGATCTTCGAGGTCTGGCCCGCCGCGGGCCGCAAGGACGAGTATCTGCAGCTCGCGGCAGCGCTGCGCACGGAAGTCGAGCAGATCGAAGGCTTCATCTCGGTCGAGCGTTTCGAGAGCCTCTACGAGGAAGGCAAGTTGCTGTCGCTGCAGTTCTGGCGCGACGACACGGCGATCGCGCGTTGGCGCAACCATCTCGATCATCGCCGCGCGCAGGCCATGGGCCGCGGCGGCCTATTCGCCGATTACCGGCTGCGCGTCGCCGAGGTGGTGCGCGATTACGGCCCGCACCAACGCAGCCAAGCACCGGCCGATTTGGCATCAGAGCCCGTTACGGAAGGGGATCCGGTATGAATGTGCGCTACACGAAGGATCACGAATACATCCGGGTCGAAGGCGATACCGGGATCATCGGCATCACCGACTATGCCCAGGAGCAGCTGGGCGACGTCGTTTACGTGGAACTGCCCGAGGTGGGGAAGAGCGTCGGCAAGGGCGACGAGACGGCGGTCGTCGAGAGCGTCAAGGCGGCGAGCGAGATCTATGCCCCGGTGTCCGGCGAGGTGGTCGAGGTGAACGGCGCCCTCGAGAGCGCGCCGGGCGCGGTCAACGAGGATGCGGCCGGCAAAGGCTGGTTCGTCAAGCTCAAGCTGCGCGACCCGGCCGAGCTCGACGGCCTCATGACGGAAGAGCAGTACCAGGAATTTCTGAAGTCGATTTCGTAAACGTCGTACCGGGGCGCGCCGTAGGCGCGAACCCGGAACCCACGACTGGGTGACGCGCGTAGAGCTTGTTCGTGGGTTCCCGGCTCTCGCCTTGCTCGCCCCGAAATGACAGGATTGATGGTTTTATCATGCGCTACCTGCCCCTGTCCGACGGCGACCGCGAGGAGATGCTGGCCCGCATCGGCGTCGCCGCCATCGACGATCTCTTCGCCGATGTGCCGGCCGAGGCGCTTCTCCGTGCGCCGCTCGATCTGCCGCGCCGTAAGGGCGAGCTCGAAGTCGAACGCATCCTGTCGCGCATGGCGAACCGCAACGTGCCGGCCTCGTCGGTGCCGTTCTTCATCGGCGCCGGCGCCTACAAGCATCATGTCCCGGCCAGCGTCGACCACCTCATCCAACGCTCCGAATTCCTGACCAGCTACACGCCCTACCAGCCCGAGATCGCGCAGGGCACGCTGCAATACCTGTTCGAGTTCCAGACGCAGGTCGCCAATCTGACCGCCATGGAGGTGGCCAACGCCTCGATGTACGACGGCTCGACCGGCACGGCCGAGGCGGTGCTGATGGCGCACCGCATCACCCGGCGCCGCAAGGCGGTGCTGTCGGGCGGGCTGCATCCGCATTACGCGGATGTGGTCGCGACGCTCACGCGCATGGCGAACGACGAGGTCGTGACGCTGGCCCCCGACGTGCGCGGCAGCGAGGACCTTGCCGCCGCCATCGACGACAGCGTTTCCTGCGTCGTCGTGCAGAGCCCGGACGTGTTCGGCAATCTCCACGACCTGGGCCCCGTCGCCGAGGCGGCCCACCGGCACGGCGCGCTCGTGATTGCGGTGTTCACGGAAGCGGTTTCGCTCGGTCTCGTGACGCCGCCCGGCGCCATGGGCGCCGACATCGTCGTCGGCGAGGGGCAGTCGATCGGCAACGCGCTGTCGTTCGGCGGGCCTTATGTCGGCCTGTTCGCGACGCGGCAGAAGTTCGTGCGGCAGATGCCGGGGCGCCTGTGCGGCGAGACCACGGATTCCGACGGCAAGCGCGGCTTCGTCCTCACCCTGTCGACCCGCGAGCAGCACATCCGCCGCGACAAGGCGACCTCCAACATCTGCACCAATTCGGGCCTGTGCTGTCTCGCCTTCACTATCCATATGACGCTTCTCGGCGAGGCCGGCCTGAAACGCCTCGCGCGCGTCAATCACGCTAATGCCGTGAAGCTCGCCGAGCGTTTGTCGGACGTGAAGGGCGCAGCGGTCGTCAACAAGACGTTCTTCAACGAGTTCACGCTGCGCCTGCCGCGCCCGGCAGCGGATGTGGTCGAGGACCTCGCCGCGCGCGGCATCCTCGCCGGCGTGCCGGTGTCGCGCCTGCTGCCGGAGGCCGGCCTCGACGACCTGCTCCTCGTCGCCTCGACCGAGGTGAACACGGACGAGGACCGCGCGGCTTTCGTCGATGGCCTGCGCGAGGTGCTGGCGTGAGTTCACGACATCCTCGCGCGATCTCTCTCCCGGAGGGAGAGAGATCGTCGCACCACGAGGTTCCATCATGCTGAACCGTCAAGGCCGCCCGACCGCTCCGCAGATGCACGATCCCGGCGCCGGCCTCGGCGACGAGGCAGCGCGCCGGCAGGGAGACCGTTCGTCGCCAGCGGGGAGGGGAGGGGATCGTCCGACCTTCACGGGCAATCGTGCGCTGGCGCAGGAGGAGCCCCTCATCTTCGAGATCGGCCGGGCCGATTGCACGGGGGTCGACCTCGACGAGCCGGACGCCTTCACGCCGCGGCTCGGCGGGCTGGAGCGCAAAGGCGCCATCGGCCTGCCGGGGCTGTCCGAGCCCGAGACGGTGCGCCATTACGTGCGCCTCAGCCAGATGAATTACGGCATCGATACGGGCTTGTTCCCGCTCGGCTCCTGCACCATGAAGCACAACGCAAGGCTCAACGAGCGCGCGGCGCGGTTGCCGGGCTTTGGTGACCTGCATCCCCTGCAGCCGCTCTCGACCGTGCAGGGCGCGCTCGCGCTGATGAGCGAGCTCGCCCGCTATCTCATGACCCTGACCGGCATGCCGGCGGTGGCGCTGTCGCCCAAGGCTGGCGCCCACGGCGAGCTGCTCGGCATGATGGCGATCAAGGCCGCCATCGACGCGAAGGGCGAAGGAGCGACGCGGCGCATCGTGCTGGTGCCGGAATCGGCGCACGGCACTAATCCGGCGACCGCCGCGCTGCTCGGCTTCACGGTCAAGTCGGTGCCGGCACGCGACGACGGCTGGGTGCACGTGGACGACGTCAAGCCGCTGCTCGGTCCCGAGGTCGCGGCCATCATGCTCACCAATCCGAACACGTGCGGGCTGTTCGAGCCGCAGGTGATCGAGATCGCCGAGGCGCTGCACGCGGCCGGGGCGTATTTTTACTGCGACGGCGCCAATTTCAACGCCATCGTCGGCAAGGCGCGGCCCGGCGACCTCGGCGTCGACGCCATGCACATCAACCTGCACAAGACCTTTTCGACCCCGCACGGCGGCGGCGGACCCGGCGCCGGCCCGGTCGTGCTGTCGGAGCGGCTGGCGCCCTACGCGCCGGTCCCGTTCGTCACCTCTTTCCCTTCCCCGCAAGGCGGAGGGGAGGATGGCTTTACGCTCGTCGAGCATGCCGGGGGTGCGGCCGGCGCCGCGCCGGTCGGCCGCATCACGGCGTTCCACGGCCAGATGGGCATGTATGTGCGTGCCCTTGCCTACATGCTGTCGCACGGCGCTGACGGCATGCGGCAGGCGTCCGAGGACGCGGTGCTGAACGCCAACTACATCCGCGCCGGGCTCGCCGACCTCATGTCATTGCCGTTCGGCAACAAGCCCTGCATGCACGAGGCGCTGTTCGACGATGCCTGGCTCCGCGACACGGGCGTCACGACCCTCGACGTCGCCAAGGCGATGATCGACGAGGGCTACCACCCGATGACGATGTATTTCCCGCTGGTGGTGCGCGGGGCGATGCTGATCGAGCCGACCGAGTCGGAATCGAAGGCCTCGCTCGACCTGTTCATCGCGACGATGCGCGACCTCGCCATGGCGGCGCGGCGCGGCGAGGCGGAGCGCTTCACCGGCGCGCCCTACCATGCTCCGCGCCGGCGTCTCGACGAGACCCGTGCGGCGCGCCAGCCGATCCTCAAGTGGACGCCGCCCGTGGCGGCGGAGTGAGCTCACAACGCGCCGTCATCCTCGGGCGCCGGAGGCGACCCGAGGACCTCGCGCAGGATAGGGCGCCTTCTTGTCCTGAGGTCCTCGGCTCTCCGCGCTGACGCGCTCCGCGAGGATGACGTGCTGTGGATGATCAGTCGAGCTTGGCGCCGGAGAACTCGACCACCTTGCGCCACTTCTCCGTTTCCGCGGCGATGACCTTGCCGAAATCCTCAGGGCTCCCGGGG
>DASQLE010000109.1:0-3334 GCA_035630175.1 Beijerinckiaceae bacterium | reverse complement strand
GAACGCGGGATCTCCCAGTTCTGCCGGCGCATGCAACTGAGCCCACCGGCGAGTCTCGGCTGCAGGGTCGTAGGAAAAAGATCTTGCATCGAGAAGCTCGATGCCGCTTTCAATTGCGAAGGATGTAAGTAGGATAGGGCTTGCGGCCCGGGACGGTGGGCACATGGCAAAGGTCTTCTGGCTCACCCAACTCTACGCGGCTCCGGTCTTCTTGGCCTGGATGCTGTTCGACATCTATCGAACCGATCCGGAACACTTCTGGCGCCGCATCACAGCCCGCTTCTGACGAGGCGATCCGAAAGCCGGTCTCGTGGAATTGCTCGACGCCGCCCGCGCGTCTCGGCGGGCCGGCGGGCTGGCGGCTCGGTGGCTCGCCGCCTCAGCGGCGCTCGGAGTCGGCGCCCCAATAGCTGTCGAAGATGTTTTGCAGGTTGGCGAGGTATTGCCCCTGCACGTCGAGGCCCGCTTCCATCATCTGGCTGAAGAACGCGAACGGGTCGTGCGGCTCGGGCTCGGAGGGCTCCAGCGGCGGTTCGGGCGCAGAGGACTCGCGTGTCGGCTCCGGCGCGGGCGGCGCGGCCGGGCCGCCGAGCGCTCCCGTCATCATCGCGGCCCACGGCGCGAACGGATTGAAGGGGACTTCGCCGGCCGGCGGCTCCGGCGGCTCCGGCGGCTCCGGCGGCTCGGGCGGCTCCGGCGGCTCGGGCGGCTCCGGGTTGGGCGGCTCGGCCCGGCCGCCGAGCGCTCCGGCCATCATCGCGGCCCACGGCGCGAACGGATTCAGCGGCATGCCCTCGCTGGGCGGGTCCAGCTTCGCTGGCGCCGGGCTCGACGGCGGTCCTCCCCACATGGCGCCGACCATGCTGGCCCAGGCGCTGAACGGGTCGGTCGCGGCGCCGCCGCCGTTGCGCCGGCCTTGCGCCGCCGCGGCCGCGCCGCCGCGCAGGACCTTTGCGAACTGCTCGAACATGTCGGCGAGGCCCTCGCTGGCCGCGGATTTGAACAAGCCGCCCATGAGCATGGTCGCGACCGTCGGCATCATCTGGCGCATGATGTCCGGCCCGACCCCGGCCCAGGCCGCCGCCTGATTGGCCACCTGCCGGCTCACCTCGGGGCCGAAGAGCTGACCGAGGATGGTGTCGCCCTCGCGGCGCCCGAGCGGCGAGAACGCCATGCCCGGCTGCTCGAAGAAACCCGCATACTGGCCCGAACCCATCATGCGCAGGAGATTGGCGAAGCCGGTCGGATCGGCGGCGTTGCGCTGGAAGCCGAGGGCGAAGGCCGGCATCAGAGCTTCCATGGAGCGGCGCGTCTGGTCGAGGCTGAGGCCGAATTGCCGCGACATGTTCTCCATGGCGGCGCCGCCTTGCGCCGCACGCATCAGATCGAGGAGGTTGAACATCGCGCTCTCCGCAAGGCACGGCCCTCGGCGATCCCTGCACAGCCGACGGCGCAAAGTCCAAGGAAAAACGCGGGTCGCGCACCCCCTCGCGGCTGTCGTGACGGCCTCGACGACGAGGAGCACGCGCGCGCCCGGGGGTTCGCATCTGCCCATTCGGGCTTGCCGGACCTGAACGTGCCGTTCATGACGGGATCCACGCGCCACGCCATCGTGCATAACGGCGTTCTCGATCCCGACGCGCAGCTCATCCCCAAGCCCTTCACGCTCGGCGGGCTGGGCGCCAAGATGCGCGCGGTGCTCGGCAGGCAGCCGGTCGCGGCGCCGCAGCCATCGGCAGCGCAATAGGAAGGCGGATGCCCCTGTATTTCGCATACGGGTCCAACATGGACCGCGCCGCCATGGCGGGGCGCTGCCCGGCCTCGACGGCGCTCGGGCCGGCGCGTCTGGCGCGCCACCGCCTGATCGTCACGGCCGACGGTTATGCCTCAGTGGTGCGCGACCCGCGCCGCACCGTCTGGGGTTTGTTGTGGGACATCGTCCTCGCCGACATGCCGGCCCTCGATCGCTACGAGGACGTCGCGGGCGGCCTCTACGTGAAGGTCAGCCAGCCGGTGATCGCGAGAAGCGGCGTCCGGCGCGCCCTCATCTACATGGCCCGCAAGCAAGTTTTGGGGCAGCCCCGTCCCGGTTATCTCGAAGGGGTCGTTCAGGCCGCGCGCGACGCCGGGCTGCCGGATGATTACCTGCGCGAGATCGCGGCCCTGGCGCCGCACGCGGGAACGCGGCCGCGAACAGCGACGGCCAAGCCGCCTGTGCGCCCGCTCTGGGCGAGCCCTCTCGCGCGCCAAGAAAGAGAATAATCCCTCCCCTCAGGGGAGGGCCGAGTGCGAAGCACCGGGGTGGGGTTAGACCGCGTCAGGATATGGCGCTGCGCGCCATGACCCCGCCCGGCTGGGGCGCTGCCGCGCCCGAGTCCGCCCTCCCCTGAAGGGGAGGGATCGTGCGCGGCGTTGACCGGAGGCGCGGCGCTCTTCCATTCTGTCCGAACGCATCGTGACCTAACGGGCTGTTCATGACCGCACGCCGCTTCGTCCACGTCACCATCCACGGCCGCGTCCAGGGCGTCGGCTTCCGCGCCTTTATCGAGCGCGCCGCGCAGGAGCGCGCCCTCGACGGCTGGGTGCGCAACCGCGGTGACGGCACGGTCGAGGCGGTGTTGGCCGGTCCCGCCGGTGCGGTCGAGGAGGTCTTGGAGGTGTGCCGCCGCGGCCCGGAGGGTACGGGCGTCGACAGGGTCGACCTGCGCGAGGAGGACGCCGCCGGCCTGATTCCGTCGTCGCGGCCGGCCGGCTTCTACGTCATGCCGACGGTTTAGCCGCGCGCGGCCGCTCCGGCCCCTCCACCGCGCCGCCCGCCTCGCGCCAGGCCGAGAAGCCGCCGCCCATATGGGCCACCGGCTTGAGGCCCATCTCCTGCGCGGTCGCCGCCGCGAGCGCCGAGCGCCAGCCGCCGGCGCAGAAGAAGACGAAGCGCTTGTCGGCGGCGAAGACCGGCTTGTGGTAGGGGCTGTCCGGATCGATCCAGAATTCCAGCATGCCGCGCGGGCAATGCACGGCGTCGGGGATGCGCCCCTCGCGATCGAGCTCGCGCGGATCGCGCAGGTCGACGAAGACGACGTCGTCGCGCCCGTGCAGCGCCAGCGCGTCGGCGGCCGGCACGGTCTCGATCTTGCCGTTTGCCTCGTCGAGGAGAGCCTTGTAACCGCGGGTGATCGTCTGGGGCATGGTCGCTCTCGAGCATGCTGCCGAAAAGCATGTCCTCGGACGTGATCCGAGGATGATACCACGCCCGGATCAAGTCCGGTTGCAAGCTTTTCCGATAATAGCATGCTCAACTGTTTGGAATCGATCACGTTCATGCGTTTTGATTGGT
>DASQLE010000108.1:0-3957 GCA_035630175.1 Beijerinckiaceae bacterium | reverse complement strand
GACGGCCGCACCGTCATCACCGCCGCCAAGCGCGGCGCCAAAGCGTTCGGCATCGAGTACAATCCGGACATGGTCGAATTGTCGCGGCGCAACGCCGCACAGGAAGGCGTCGGCGACAAGGTCACCTTCACGAAGGCGGATCTGTTCGAGACGGACCTCTCGGGCGCGACGGTGATCACCATGTTCCTGCTGCCCGAGATCAACCTCAAGCTTCGTCCCAAGATTCTCGATCTGCGGCCCGGGACTCGCATCGTGTCGAACTCCTTCAACATGGGAGACTGGGAAGCGGACGAGACCGTCGAGGCGCGAGACGGATGCACCTCGTATTGCAAAGCCTATTTCTGGATGGTGCCGGCGAAGGTGGACGGCACGTGGCGCACGCAAGCGGGCGACCTCGTCCTCGATCAGAAATATCAAACCTTCTCCGGCACGCTGAAATCGAAAGGCGGCGTGACGAAGGTGACCAACGGCAAGCTCGTTGGCGATCAGATCACGTTCACGGCGGGGGGCACGCAATATGCCGGTCGCGTCAACGGAAGCACCATCGAGGGGACCAGCAAGTCCGGAGGCAAGGACGCCAAGTGGCAGGCAACCGCCGCGGCTCGTTGACGCCATCAAGCGGCCCCGTGGCGAAAGCTCAATCACGCAGCGGATGAAGTCACAGTGACAAGCCCCTGTGAGACTCATCCCGGGCCGGCAGCACGCGCGCGGCAGCCTTGTTTGCGGGCAGCCTGACGATCGGCTTCGCACCTCATGCTTAACGCGTGAGCAGCGCTGGCCTTGACGCACGCTCGACGGTGGTGCGCGCGTCGAGGCTCAAGATGCGTGACCGAGATCGATGCCGATCGCTTGACGCTATCGTGCTCAGGGGATTGCGACGAAAAACGCATATTGAGGATTGGACATTGTGGTAACCGGGTGCTCTTCTCGGCATTGGGCAGAGCGGAGGCGAGCGGATGAGTTCGAAATGGAAGCGTCGGATTGTCTGGCCGGTATCGCTCGGCGCTGCGCTCGTCTTCGGTGTGGCGGCGCAGGCCGAGGGCATCGAAGGGGTGTATCAGGTGGAGGGCAGCGGTCCGGAATCGGAGCAGGCCTACAAGGGCGAAGCGCAGGTCAAGAAGACCGGCGATACCTACACCGTGGTCTGGCGGATCGGCGAAAGCGGTCATGTCGGCACCGGCATTCTCACCGCCGACGTGCTGTCGATTTTTTTCCAGCCTTTGGACCGGCGCGGATCGCCGGGAGTGGCGAGCTTCCGCGTGATCGCCGGCAAGATCACCGACGGCACCTGGACCGTGCTCGGCGGCAAGGTCGTCGGAAAGGAACGCTGGGTTCCCGACCGGGGGCTCTGAGCCTCTCGCAGACGAAACTCCCGTTACGCGATTTCGTTGCTCAAGGCGTCAGCATCCGGCGGGCGATCTAGCCAGAGAAGGGCTCCACCGTGGTACGCCGGCCGATCATGAAGGCGTCGGCGACGAGCCTGAACGGCTCCGTGTCCACTGCCGAACGCCCGCTCGCCAGCAACGCGGCAAAACGCCGGTAGATGCCCTGATATTCCGCCGGCGCCGTTTCGACGACAAGCTTGCCGTCGATCTCAAGGCGCTTGCCGCCGCCCGACAACGCCAAGCGTGTCCCGTCGCTCGTCTCGACAACGATGTCCCATGTCTGCTCGCCGGTCTGACGCCAGTCGAAAACGGCGCGCAGCTCTTCGCCGGGCCGTCCCGAGCCGAGTTCGAGCGTGGCCGCGATCGGCGCATCCTTGTTCGCTGGGAATGCCAAGTCCGCGCGTCGCAGGAAGATCGGCTCCGGCACGATCCGGGTGACGATCGACAGGGCATTGATTCCGGGGTCGAAAACCCCGAAGCCGCCGGCCTGCCAGATCCAGTCCTGGCCGGGATGCCACTGGCGCACGTCCTCCTTCCAGGTGACGAGGAGGCGCTCGATGGTGCGGCCGGCGAGCGCCCGCCGGGCTTCCTCGACGGCCGGGTTGTATTGCGAGTGCCATGTGGTGAAGAGCGTCCGTCCGGCCCGCGCGGCGAGGCGCTCGAGATCGGCGAGTTCGCTCAAGGTGGCGGTGGGCGGTTTCTCGAGGAGGACGTGCTTGCCGGCAGCGAGCGCGGCGCGGGCGATCGCGTAGCGCGGCTGCGGGGGCGTGCAGATGGCGACCGCGTCGAGGTCGTCCAGACGCAGCATCGCCTGCCAATCCTTGAAGGCATGCGGCACCCCGTCGACGGCGACGCCGCGTTGGCTCGAGACCGCGACGAGCGCGAAGGCGGGGTCGGCCCTGATCACGGGCAGGTGCTGATCCTGGGCGATCTTGCCGAGGCCGATCACCCCGAGCTTATACGCTTGCATGGCAATCCCAATCGCTACCGTTTGGGGGTGGCAGGGTGGAGAACTCTGGGCGGGCGAGGGAGTTTCCCTCTCGGTTGTGAGCGTAGAGCGTATGGGCGCAAACGTCAGTCTCCCCCCGCGAGCAGGGGTTCGCCGGCAGCCCGGTCTCGCCGGTTTGGCGGTTCCGGCCGGGACGCCGCCGATGGAAGCGCGGCTCGTCGACGGTCTTCCGGACGAGCCCGGCTGGCATTTCGAGCCGAAATGGGACGGCTTTCGCTGTCTGGCGTTCCGGGCGGGGGAGGAGGTCGAGCTCCGGGCCAAGTCGGGCAAGCCGCTGGCGCGCTATTTCCCGGAAACGGTGGAGGCGTTGCGGCGGCTGCCGCAGCGGCAGTTCGTGATCGACGGCGAGTTGGCCGTCCCGGTCGGCGACACTCTGTCGTTCGACGCTCTGCAGATGCGCCTGCACCCGGCCGAGAGCCGCATCCGCAAGCTCTCGCACGAGACGCCGGCCCTGTTCATCCTGTTCGACATGCTCCTGACGCCGAAGGGTGAAAGTCTGCTCGACGCGCCGCTGAGCGTCCGCCGCGCCGCGCTCGAGTCCTTTTTCGCGGAAGCGGGCGGGCAGGGCGGATTGCGGCTGTCGCCGTATACCCGAAAGGTCAGGGAGGCGCGGCAGTGGCTCGCGGAGGCCGGCGGCCCGTCCGACGGCGTCATCGCCAAGCGGAGCGAGGGTCCGTACGTCGTCGGCGAGCGCGCCATGCTCAAGGTGAAGCGGCTGCGCACGGCCGATTGCGTGGTCGGCGGCTTCCGCTACGGCACCGACAGCCCGCTCGTCGGATCGCTGCTGCTCGGGCTCTACGACGACGACGGCAGGCTCAACCATGTCGGCTTCACCTCGACGATCGCCAACGCGGAGCGCGCGGCGCTGACCCGTCGCCTCGAGGCCCTCGTCGAGCCGCCGGGTTTTACCGGCAACGCTCCGGGCGGGCCGAGCCGCTGGAGCACGGAACGCTCCGCCGAATGGCAGCCGCTCAGGCCGGAACTGGTCGTCGAGGTGCGCTACGACCACGTCACCGACGATCGCTTTCGCCACGGCACCAAGCTGATGCGCTGGCGTCCCGACAAGGCGCCGCGGCAATGCACCTTCGAGCAGATGGGGCGCGAGGCGAAGCCGTCGAAGCTCATCGCTCGGATGATGAGGGCGTGATGGCGGCGATGCGCGAGGAGATCGCGATCGCCGGCGTGCGCCTGACGAGTCCGGACAAGATCCTGTATCCGGAGCAGGGGATCACGAAACGCGATCTCGCTGAATATTACCTGGCCGTCGCGGACCACATCCTGCCGCATGCGGGCAACCGGCCCATCACCCTGATGCGCTGTCCGACCGGCCAGCAGAAGAAGTGCTTCTACCAGCGCCATGCCGGCTCGGGTGTGCCGCCCGAACTCGGCGAGGTGGCGATCTCCGGCTTCGAGGAGTCTGGCGCCTATCTCTTCATCAAGGACGCCAAAGGGCTCGTCGCCCTTGTGCAGATGGGCGTCCTCGAGATGCATCCCTGGGGCGCGCGGGTCGACCGGCCCGAGCGGCCGGACCGCGTCATCTTCGACCTCGATCCGGGCGAGGGC
>DASQLE010000107.1:0-2959 GCA_035630175.1 Beijerinckiaceae bacterium | reverse complement strand
TTCCATCACTCAGCTATGGTGGCGCTGACCGGCCGCAACGAGGCCTATTACGAGGACCACGAGGGCGCACCGCAGGAATTCATCGCGGCCGCCAAATACGGCTACCTGTTCCAGGGCCAGGTCTACGCCCATCAGGGCGAGCGGCGCGGCACGCCCGGGCTCGACCTGACGCCGGCCGCGTTCGTCACCTTCACGCAGAACCATGACCAGGTGGCGAACTCGGCCGCCGGCCTGCGTCTGCACCAGCTCGCCAGCCCGGGTCGGCACCGCGCGGTGACGGCGCTGATGCTGCTCGTGCCCGGGACGCCGATGCTCTTCCAGGGCCAGGAATTCTCGGCCTCAACGCCGTTCCTTTATTTCGCCGACCACAAGCCCGACCTCGCCAAGCGCGTGCGCGAGGGCCGGCTCAAGTTCCTCGGCCAGTTTCCGAGCCTCGCCTCGGAGCCCGTGCAGCAAGGGATCGCCGATCCGGCGGCGGATACGACCTTCGCCGCGTGCAAGCTCGACTGGTCCGAGCTCAAGACGCACACGCAGGCGGTTGCCCTGCATCGCGACCTCCTGCGCCTCCGCCGCGAAGACCCGGTCTTCGCACGCCAGGAGCGCGGCGGCGTCGACCGCGCCGTGCTCGGGCCGGAGGCGTTCGTCCTGCGCTTCTTCGGCGAGCGCGGCGACGACCGTCTGTTGTTCGTGAATCTCGGCCGCGACCTGAACCGCCGCAGCATCCCCAACCCGCTGGTCGCGCCGCCGGGCGGCCGCGTCTGGCAGCTCGTCTGGTCGAGCGAACATCCCGATTACGGCGGCGCCGGCACCCCCGATCCGGAAACGCGCGAGCGCTGGCGTATCCCGGGCGAGTCCGCGCTCGTGCTGGCGGCTGTGGCGCCGCCGGCATGACTAGATCACGATGCGTTTTGATCGAGCCGATCGAAACGCCTGAACGTGATCGATTTTAAGAAGGTGAGCATGATGTTCGTCCGAAAAGTGGTTTCCACTTTTCGGCAGCATGCTCTACCGGCCGGACTAGCCGCCGCCGGCGATGCGCAGATCGGCCGGCTTCACCTTCGAGGTGATCGCCCGCATGCGTTGCTCGTGGACGGCCCACATCTTGCGGCTCTGCACGCGGCGGGCCTGTGCCCTCGCCATCTCGCGCGCTCGCTCCTCGGAGATCTTGACCTCGCCCAGGGCTGCGAGGCGCACCGTGCCCTGGTCGCGCCGCGGCGGCACCGGCACCGTTGCGGACGTCGCCGGTGCGCCAGCGGCAAGCCGTCGGGCGGCGACTGCGGCAAACGTCTCGCCCATGCTCGGCACGATCGGCGGCGCCCCGGCGCCGAACGGCGAGCCGATGGCAGCGAGATGCCCGCGCGCGCGCCTGCAGTACTCGATCGAGAGCGGCGTCATGCGCTCCTCGCCGTGGCCGGCACGGTATTTCATGAGGGCGCGACACAGATCGCCGCCGGCGAGTTGCCACGCCCGCGCCAGGTAGGCGACGCCGTAGCGAATGTTGGTGGCCGGTTCGAACAGTTCGGTCAAGCCGCCGCGATGGCCGAGCATGGCCGCGGTTTCCGGCCTGACCTGCATGAGCCCGACCTCGCCGACCCCGCCGACGGCATACGGATTGTAGGCGCTCTCGACCTGCACGACTGCATCGGCGACGTCGGGCGGAAGAGCCTGCCGCTCCGCCTCCTGCCGAACCGCGGGCAGGTGGACGCGGCGCCCGCCCGAGACGGGTGGCGGCAGGCCGATGAGAGCGGTGATGGCCGGCGGGAGCGGAAGATCCGGGACATCGGCAGCGGCGGCCTCCGTGGCCGTGGCCGGCGAGGCGGACAGCGCGGCGGCCCACACAGCGAGCGCGGCGGAAGCGATGAGAATGCGCAATGTTTTGTCCCCCGGGCCGACTGTGATGAGGGACAATTCAGTCGGCAAGAGGGCACGCCGCCGGCGCGCTTCAATTCGTCGTTAGGCGGAACAGCGCCGTCAAGAAATCGACGGCACGCTGCCGCATCGCGTCTCAGGTGCGGCCGCCGGCGCTCGCGGGCGCCGGCCCGGCGCTGGCGGGCGTCGGCGAGAACGCATCGAGGACGCGCTGGTAGAAGGGCCGCTCAGGGGTCGGGGCGGGCGCGTTGGTCGGCACCGCTGCGGCCTTGGCGGCGCCGCGCTTCGCGGCGGCCTTGCCGTCGGCCGTCTTGGTGTCAGCGGCTTTGGCCTCGCTCGGCTTCGCGTCCGTGGCTTTCGCGTCCGCCAGCTTGGCGGGCTGCTCCGGCGTTCCGCCGACGACGACCTCGCGCCCGGCCTCGGCGAGCGCCTGCGGCTGGCTGACATCGCGCAGGGTGCCGCGCTTCATCTGCGCCTGGAAGGACTTGTGCATGCCGCCGTCGAGATAAGTCACCGTGACGGCCGGCTTCTTTCGGGAAAGGGCGGCAACGGCCGCGTCCTCGCGCGCCCGGCGCGCCTTGACGAGCGATTCCTTGGCCGGGTCGGCCGACGGCGCAAAGGCATAGCGGCCGGAGGCGACGCCGACGACGGGCTCCTCGCCCGTTGCCTCGAAGCGGTCGGAGCCCTCCTTGAGCTGCCGCCAGAAAGCGATGTGCTGGTCGGAGCGGTGCTTGGCGAGGTTCTCGGCCGTCATGCGGAACGGGAAGGACTGGAACTGGAAGGCCGCCTGGCCGGCGGCGAACGCCTCGCGGACAATCGCGTAGATCTCAGACACGCCGATGTTGGTCATCGCGAAGCAGCCAGAGGAGGAGCACGCCCCGTGTACCATCAGAAAGGCGCCCGAGCCGCCATACAGGCGGTCGTAGGCATTCGGGTAGCCGATGTCGAAGGAGAGATGGTAGGAGGAGTTCGGGTTCAGTTGCGCCGGCGTGACGGCGTAGAAGCCTTCCGGGACCTGGCGGTCGCCCTGGACGGTCTTCGGCCCGAGCTGGCCGGACCAGCGGCAGATCGGAAACGTCTTCAGGCGGAC
>DASQLE010000106.1:0-7103 GCA_035630175.1 Beijerinckiaceae bacterium | reverse complement strand
GAATGCGCCAAGCTCGCCTTCGCCGACCGCGACACCTTCTACGGCGATCCCGCCTTCGTCGACGTGCCGGTCGAGGCGCTCCTGTCGGACGGCTACAACGCGGCGCGCCGCAAGCTCGTCACCGAGCGTGCCTCGCTCGAGTTGCGGCCGGGCGAGATCGCCGGCCACGGCAAGCGCGTCGCGGCCCGCGCCGCGGCGGGCGAGCGCCTTGGCGTCGGCCGGAGCGGAGCAGGCGAGCCGACCGTCGGGCGGGTCGACTGGACCCACGACGAGGACCATCCGGGGCCGCTCAGTGCCGAGCCGCTGGTCGATGCACGCGGCGCGTCGCGCGGCGACACCGTGCATTTCGACATCATCGATCGCGACGGCAACATGGTCTCGGCGACCCCGTCGGGCGGGTGGCTGCAATCCTCGCCGATCATTCCCGAGCTCGGCTTCTGCCTCGGCAGCCGGGCGCAGATGTTCTGGCTCGACGAGGATCACCCGGCCGGCCTCAAGCCGGGCAAGCGCCCGCGCACGACCCTGACGCCGACCATGGCTTTGCGCGACGGCGAGCCTTATCTCGCCTGGGGCTCGCCGGGCGGCGACCAGCAGGACCAATGGGTGACGCAGTTCTTCCTGCGCCACGTCCATGCCGGCCACAACTTGCAAGAAGCCATCGACGCGCCTGCCTGGCATAGCGAGCACTTCGTGTCGTCCTTCTGGCCGCGCGAGGCGCGGCCCGGCGTGATTGTCGTCGAGGGCCGGGTGCCGAAGGCGACGGTTGAGGAGCTGCGCCGCCGCGGCCACATCGTCGAGGTCGGCGAGGATTGGTCGGAGGGCCGCCTCACCGCCGCTTCACGCGACGGCGTGCGCCGCAAGGCGGCCGCCAATCCGCGCGGCATGCAAGGCTACGCGGCCGGACGCTGACATGCGCTCGTCGCCGACCGCGACGCAAGACCAGGTTTCAACGGGAGCGAAACGCATGAGAGCCGGTCTAGCAGGGTTGGTCGCGGCGGCGCTGACGGTCTCGCTCGCAGCGGCGCAGGAGGCGGCACCGCCGGCGAGGCAGGCCCATTTCGAGGAGATCGCACGCTTCAAGTCGGACCTGGCGCGCCAGGGCGTCGCGGTGGACGCCGAGCATGTTTATCCGGTCACCGATCAAGGCATCGCAAAGCTCGACAAGAAAAGCGGCAAGCCGCTTGCCGAGTGGAAGGGCCCCAAGGACGGGCCGATCATCCATCTCGACAGCGGCGTCGTGATCGACGGCAAGCTTTACGCATCGCATTCCAACTACCCGCAGGAGCCGATGACCAGTTCCGTCGAGATCTGGGACGTCGCCACCATGCAGCACGTCGGCACGCACAGCTTCGGCATCATGTGGGGCTCGTGCACCTGGATCGACCGGCACGACGGCTCGTGGTGGGCGGTGTTCGCGAATTACAGCCGCGTGTTCGGCCCGAGCCAGAAGCCGTACGGCAACACCTACTGGACGACGCTCGTCAAGTTCGACGACAAGTGGCAATGGCAGCAGGCCTGGACCTTCCCGCCCAACGTGCTCAAGCGCGCCGAGCCGATGAGCATCTCCGGCGGCTCCTGGGGGCCGGACGGCCTTCTCTACGTCACCGGTCACGACCATCCCGAGCTCTATGCCCTGCGCATCCCCAAAATGGGGTCCGTCCTCGAGCATGTGGCGACGGTGCCGATCAAGGCCGAGGGGCAGGGTATCGCCTGGGACCGCAGCGACCCGGGCGTCCTGTGGACCATGAGCCGTCCGAACAAGGAGGTCATCGCCTCCCGTCTCGTGCGCGCGAGCCAGTGACCCGGTGACTTGGTGATCCGATGACCTGGTCGATCATCGCCCGTGACGACCGCACCGGCGAGATCGGCATCGCCGTCGCCACAAAATTCTTCGCCGTCGGCGCGCGCGTGCCCTATCTCGAGGCGGGCGCCGGAGCGTTGGCGACGCAGGCCCTGATGAACCCACTTTACGGACGCGCGGGGCTGGCCCTTCTGCGCCAGGGACAGCCGGCCGCCGAGGTGGTGCGGCAGCTCACCGAGGCCGATGCCGGCAACGCCCATCGCCAGCTCCACGTCATGGACGTGGCCGGCGGCTTCGCCGCGCATACGGGCAGCGCCTGCGTCGAGTGGTGCGGGCACGTCGTCCGCGACACCTTCTCGGTCGCCGGCAATATGCTGGCCGGTCCGCAGGTGATCGAGGCGACGGCGGAGGCCTATGCGGGCAGCGCGCTGCCCTTCGCGCGCCGCCTCATCGCGGCCATGCGGGCCGGGGAGGCGGCCGGCGGCGACAAGCGCGGCAAGCAATCCGCCGCGCTCGTCATCCATTCGACCGAGGAATACGCCGACCTCGACCTGCGCGTCGACGACCACGCCGATCCGCTCGCCGAATTGGAGCGGCTGGAGCGAGTCAGCCGCGAGCGCTGGGTGCACTTCCGCAAATTCCTGCCGCGGCGCGGCGACCCGGTCGGCACCACCGACCGCGACGTCATCAACGCCGAGATCGACAAGGCCGTCGCCTTGGAAGCCGATTTGCCATGAGCGGCGCCCCGCTTCTCGACGTCGAGGATCTCCGCGTGGTCTTCCCGGGCACGGACGGGCGGCGCACCCTCGCGGTCGACGGCGTCAGCTTCTCGGTCGCGCGCGGGCGGACTCTCGGCATCGTCGGCGAATCCGGCTGCGGCAAGAGCGTCAGCTCCCTCGCCGTCATGGGCCTCCTGCCGAAGGGCGGCGCCGAGGTGTCGGGCGCGGTGCGCTTCGACGGGCTCGAGCTCTTGGCGCAGCCGGACCGCATCTTGCGCGACCTCCGCGGCAACCGCCTCGCCATGATTTTCCAGGAACCCATGACCTCGCTGAATCCGTCGTACACGGTGGGCGACCAGATCATGGAGGCGATCGTCCGGCATCGCGACGTCTCGAAAAAGGAAGCGGCGGCGCGCGCCGTCGAGATGCTGCGCCGCGTGCGCATCCCCAACCCCGAGGCGCGCTTCCACGACTACCCGCACCGCCTGTCCGGCGGCATGCGCCAGCGGGTGATGATCGCCATGGCGCTCGCCTGCGATCCGCAGCTTCTCATCGCCGACGAGCCGACGACCGCGCTCGACGTCACCATCCAGGCGCAGATCCTCGATCTCATGCGCCGGCTGCGCGAGGAGACCCGCGCCGCCATCATCCTCATTACCCACGATCTCGGCGTCGTCGCGGAAGTCTGCGATGAGGTCGTAGTGATGTATGCGGGGCAGGTGGTCGAGCGGGCGCCGGTGCGCGAGCTGTTCCGGTTTCCGCAGCACCCCTATACGGTCGGCCTGCTCGGGGCGCTGCCGCGTCTCGACCGGCGCCGCCCGCGCCTTGCCGCCATCGAGGGCACGGTGCCCAACATGACGGCGCCGCCGCCTGGCTGCCGCTTCGCCGCCCGCTGCCCCTTCGTCATCCCGCGCTGCGCCGAGATGCCGCCCCTCGCCGCCATCGACGCGGACCGTTTGTCCCGCTGCTGGCGCGCTCCGCTCGAGCGACTCGCCGCATGAGACACGCAGTACAAGAGAGGTCCGCGTTCTCTCCCCATGGATCTCGGCTGTTGCCGCGATCCGATCGTTTCGGCGCGCAAGTCGGAAGCATCCGACTTGCTATCGGGAAGGGCGGACCGGGCCGCGAGGCCGAGCCGGGCGGGGGGCGACCTGTCGCAGCGCGACGCGTTCCGATCTTTTCGCGCCCGTTCCTGCGAGCCCTTAACCTGTCCCGCGCACGAGACGGGACGCCCTCCACCGCTACCCCTTCCCGCAAGGGGGAAGGGAGGTGCCTCTGTCGAGGAAGGGGAGCAGCATGAGCGGCCCCATCCTCGTGGTCGAGGATCTCGTCAAGCAATTCGTCATCCGGCGCTCGGCGCTGGGCAAGCCGCTCGCCACCGTCAAGGCGGTCGACGGCGTGTCGTTGACGCTCGGCGAAGGCGAGACGCTGGCCCTGGTCGGCGAGTCGGGTTGCGGCAAGTCGACGGTCGGTCGGCTGATCATGCGCCTGATCGAGCCGACGGCGGGCCGCGTGCTCATCGACGGCACCGACATCGCCGCCATTCCCGAACGCGACGTGCGCGCCTTCCGGCGCCGCGTCCAGCTCATCTTCCAGGACCCTTACGCCTCCCTCAACCCGCGCATGACGGTCGGCCAGATCCTGGCCGAGCCGCTCATGCTGCACGGCATCGTGCCGCGGGCGGGGCGGCGCGAGCGTGTCGCCGAGCTGCTCGCCCGCGTCGGCCTGCCGGCGCAGCACGCGGCCCGTTATCCGCACGAATTCTCCGGCGGCCAGCGCCAGCGCATCGTCGTCGCCCGCGCCCTTGCGGTCGAGCCGAAGGTCATCATCTGCGACGAGCCGGTGTCGGCGCTCGACGTATCGATCCGCGCCCAGATCCTCAACCTCTTGAAAGAGCTGCAGGCGGAGTTCGGGCTGTCCTACATCTTCATCTCGCACGATCTCGGCGTCGTGAAGCACATCTCCGACCGCATCGCCGTCATGTATCTCGGTCGTATCGTCGAGACCGGCCTCGCCGACGAGGTCTTCGCCGACCCGCGCCACCCCTATACCCGCGCCCTCTTGTCGGCGATCCCGGTGGCTTCGCCGGAGGCGCGCCGCGAGCGCCGCATCCTGCAGGGCGACGTACCGAGCCCGATCAGCCCGCCGCCCGGCTGCCACCTGCACACGCGCTGCCCCTACGCCGCCGATCTCTGCCGCGCCGAGCGGCCGCCGCTCTACGAGGCCGGGCCGGGCCACGCCTCCGCCTGCCATTTCTGGGCAAGCCTGCCGGAACCCAACGACATCCTGCCGGAGGAGGGGCGGACCGACCCGCGCCTCGAGCGCCTGTTCGGCGCTTTCGCGGAGGGACGGGCTGGCCTATGACTTGCTGGCACCAAAGAAGACTAGCCGGGCAAGGCCCTGCTCAAGGGAGACGATGACGATGAAGCCAGTTGTGTTGAAGGCCCTTCTGACCGCCACGGTGCTTGCCGCGTCCATCGGGGCCGCGCCGGCGCAGACCGCCTTGCGCGTCGGCCTCGCCGAGGACCCGGACGTGCTCGACCCGACCCTGGCGCGGACCTATGTCGGCCGCATCGTCTTCGCCGCCCTGTGCGACAAGCTGTTCGACATCGACGAGAAGCTCAATTTCGTGCCGCAGCTGGCGCTGTCGCACGAGACCCTGGACGACGGGAAAGCGCTCGTCATCAAGCTGCGCCCGAACGTCAAATTCCACGACGGCGAGCCGCTCGACGCCGAGGCAGCAAAGTTCTCCATCGAGCGGCACCTGACCATGCAGGGCTCGTTCCGCCGGCCCGAGCTGGCCGAGGTCGACAACGTCCAGGTCGTCGACCCGCTCACGGTCCGCCTCAACCTGAAGCGGCCGTTCGCGCCGCTCCTGTCGCAGCTCACCGATCGCGCCGGCATGATGGTGTCGCCGAAAGCCGCCAAGGAAGCCGGCGACCGCTTCGGTCAGAAGCCGGTCTGCGCCGGACCGTACAAGTTCGTGGAGCGGGTGCAGCAGGACCGCATCGTCGTCGAGAAATTCGCCGATTACTGGAACAAGGCGGCCGTCCACATCGACCGCATCACCTATCTGCCGATCGCCGATTCCACCGTGCGCCTCGCCAACCTCAAGTCCGGCCAGCTCGACGTCATCGAGCGCATGCTGGCGACCGACATCAAGGACGTGCGCTCCGACCAGCGCCTGCGGCTCGTATCGACCGTCGAGCTCGGCTACCAGGGCATGACGATCAATGTCGGCAAGGGCGAGCCGGCCAAGGGCCCGCTCGGCTCCGAGCCGCGCGTGCGCGAGGCGCTCGAGCTGTCGATCGATCGGGAGGCGCTCAACCAGGTCGTCTATAACGGCGAATACGTGCCCGGAAACCAGTGGGTCAGCCCCGAGAACCCCTATTACCAGGGGAAATTGCCGATCCCGAAGCGCGACCCGGCCAAGGCCAAGCAGCTCCTGCAGGCGGCGGGCGTCAAGACGCCGGTGCTCGTCGACTTCATGGTGCCGAACAATCCGGAGACGCGCCAGGCCGCCGAGGTGATCCAGGCCATGGCGGCCGAGACCGGCTTCGACATGCGCATCCGCGTCACCGAGTTCGCCACCTCCCTGAAGGAGGCCGAGGAGGGACGCTATCAGGCCTACATGCTCAACTGGTCGGGCCGGCCGGACCCGGACGGCAACCTCTACATCTTCCACCGCACCAAGGCGCCGCAGAACTACAGCGGCTCGTCCGATCCGGAGGTCGATTCCTGGCTCGACGAGGCGCGCACCACGAGCGACACCGCCGGGCGCAAAGCCATCTATGAGAAGGTGGCCGCAAAGCTCCTTGCCAGCCGCCCGATCCTCTACCTCTACCACCGTCGCTGGCTGATCGCGCACAGCGCCAAGATCGACGGCCTCAAGCTCCTCCCCGACGGCCTCGTGCGCGTGGTGGGACTGAGGCTGAAGTGAGGAGAACGCCTCTCCCTCGATGAGAGAGGTCGAGTCGGCGAAGCCGACCGGGTGAGGGTGGCAGCGCCACGCTAGGATGGAGGCGATGGTCGAGAACCTGCTGACGGATCGCGCTCGCCAGATGCGTCGCGACCCGATGGACGCCGAGAAACGCATGTGGCGGCTGCTTCGCGACCGGCGTCTCGGACAATTCAAGTTCCGCCGTCAGGAAGCGCTCGGATGCTACATCGTTGATTTCGTCTGTTTCGATCGGAAGCTGATCGTCGAATTGGACGGCAGCCAGCACGCCGACAGCGGCAATGACGCCCGGCGCGATGCGTGGCTGGCGTCACGCGGCTTCACTGTCATGCGGTTCGGGAACAACGAGGTGCTGACGAATTCGGCGGGCGTCCAGCATGCGATCGCAACGAGGCTCGGCCTGAAATGGCTGCCGTAGCGCTGCCCCCCTCACCCGGTCGCGCCTGCGGCGCGACTCGACCTCCCCCTTCCGGGGGGAGGTGGGGATGCTGAGCGTCGTCGGGCGGCGGCTCGTGCAGCTGGTGCCGACGCTGTTCTTCGTGTCGGTGCTGATCTTCTCCCTGCAGCAGCTCTTGCCGGGCGATCCGGCGCTGGTCATGGCCGGCGAGGAGCGCGATCCGGAGGT
>DASQLE010000105.1:0-3142 GCA_035630175.1 Beijerinckiaceae bacterium | reverse complement strand
ACGATGGCGTCGATGACCTTGTCGGGATCGACGGTGCCGGCCTTCTCCACGGCCTTGACCCACATGTTGAAGCCGATCACGTGCGCTTCCATGGGATCGTTGGTGACGCGCTTGTCGTTCTTGGTGAAGGCGCGCCACTTCTTGATGAAATCGGCGTTCTCGGAATTGTCGATGCTCTGGAAATAGTTCCAGGCCGCGAGATGGCCAAGGAGGGGCTTGGTGTCGACGCCGGCCAGTTCCTCCTCGCCGACCGAGAAGGCCACCACGGGGATGTCGGTCGCCTTGACGCCCTGGTTGCCGAGCTCCTTGTAGAACGGCACGTTGGCGTCGCCGTTGATGGTTGAGACCACGGCGGTCTTCTTGCCGGCCGAGCCGAATTTCTTGACGTCCGCGACGATCGTCTGCCAGTCGGAATGCCCGAACGGCGTGTAGTTGATCATGATGTCTTCGGACTTGACGCCCTTGGCTTTGAGATAGGCCTCGAGGATCTTGTTGGTGGTGCGCGGATAGACGTAGTCGGTGCCGGCCAGCACCCAGCGCTCGACCTTCTCCTCCTTGGCGAGGTAGTCGACCGCCGGGATCGCCTGCTGGTTCGGCGCGGCGCCGGTGTAGAAGACGTTGCGCTCGCTTTCCTCGCCCTCGTATTGCACGGGATAGAAGAGGATCGAGTTCAGCTCCTTGAAGACCGGCAGGACGGACTTGCGCGACACGCTCGTCCAGCAGCCGAAGGTCGCCGCCACCTTGTCCTTGGTGATGAGCTCGCGCGCCTTCTCGGCGAAGAGCGGCCAGTTCGAGGCCGGGTCGACCACGACCGCCTCGAGCTTCTTGCCGAGGAGCCCGCCTTTCTTGTTCTGCTCGTCGATCAGCATGAGCATGACGTCCTTCAGCGTCGTCTCGCTGATCGCCATGGTGCCCGACAGGGAATGCAGGACGCCGACCTTGATGGTCTCCTGCGCCGACACGGACGAGACGCTGGCGGACATCGCGGCTACCGCCGCAAGCGCCCCGACAGCTCTCGTCCATCTTTTCATTGTTGTGTTCATCCGCCTCTCCGCTCTTCGTGATCTCGGCTGCCACGCAGCGGCTGACGGGTCGCAATCGCTATGCCAACGCGCCTAAACGCGCGGCACATTGCAGCGATGCGAGTCGGCTGCCTATGCCTTGTGCGTTTGCCTGATCCGTGGGCAGTCAGCGATCGCGCCGTCTCGATCGGATGAGCCAAGACGCTGCCGCGAGCGCGATCAGCGCGGCGATCGCCAGGGGCGCAACGGCGGCAACGGAGTCGGCGAAGCCGCTGAGGGAATCCATCTCAGGCGGGAAGCGCCGGGACGACCGCGAGCGTCATCCGCGAGATGCACACCAGCTTGCCGGCTTCGTCGGTGATGCGGATCGACCAGACCTGCGCCTTGCGGCCGAGCGCCTCCGGGGTCGCGGTCCCATACACCCACCCTTCACGGACGGGCCGGACATGGTTGGCGTTGATCTCTTGGCCGACGCACACCTTGCCGGCCTCGGCGGCACAGGTGCCCGCCCAGGAGGCCAACGTCTCGGCGAGGGCAACCGAGGCGCCGCCGTGCAAGAGCCCGTAGGGCTGATGCGTGCGCTCGTCCACGGGCATGCGGCCGCGCAGCCAATCGTCACCGGCTTCCAGCAGCTCCATGCCGAGCGTCGTGATGAGCGTGCGGCGCCCGCCGGTCGCCGCGGCGAGCGCCATCGGATCCTTCCCGTCCCGCCAGATCGCCATGCGCAGATGCCTCCCCTTCCTTCGCCCGTGACCATGATCCCTAATGCGCGGCCGGCGCTCCCGGCTGGCGCAGCGGGTGCGCGCGGGCGAAGGCGTCCTCCGCCATGCAGCGTTCGACGATTTTGGCCGCGTTCGGAAACGCGTCCATGGTGCCGTCGAAGAACTTGTAGCCGATCGCCTGGCTGGTCAGGCACAGGTCGGCGACGCTGACCGTGTCGCCGTGGCAATAGAGACCCGTCTCCTGGTCGCGGCTGAGATGCGCCTCGACGGCGCCGAGCCCGGCGGCGATCCAATGCCGGATCCACTTGAGCCGCGTGGGCTCGTCGAGCCCGAGTTCGTCGGCGAGAAACTCGCGCACCCGCGGCACGATCAACGGGTGCGTGTCGCAGGCGATGATCTGGGCAAGGCCGCGGACGCGGGCACGACCGCGGGCGTCGGCCGGGAGCAGCGGCGGTTCGGGATAGCGCTCGTCGAGATATTCGAGGATGGCGAGGGACTGGAACAGGGGCGCCGCCCCGTCCTCGACCAGCGCCGGCACCACCATCTGCGGATTGGTCGCCGCGTAGTCGGCCGAGCGCTGCTGCCCCGCCAGCAGGTCGATCGAGACCTCCTCGAACGGAACCTTCTTGAGGTTGAGGGCGATGCGGACCCGGAGGGTCGCCAGCGAGCGCCAGAAGCCGAAGAGGATCATGCCGTCTCCCTCCCAATCCGAATCCTTGTGCCGCTATTGCAGGCGCGAGCGGCCGAGAGCTCAAGCCTGATTGCGGATCGCGTCACAATGGGCTTGATCGGCCCCGATCTCCATAGCAGAAACCGCTGCAGAGGGCCCGGTGCCGCAAAGGGTAACGATAAGGTCCGGTGCCCAGCCACAGGGGCCTGCCGAGGGTGCTCGTGGAGGAAGCCGGCAAGCCCAACCTCTCGCCGGCTGAGGCGAGCCCGAACTAGCCGATCGAATGTCCCTATACCTCGGGGCTCCTGTGAGTCCCCAACGCGAGACCAACCACATGGCCGCTGTCTGGAACAAATACGAAGCGACGGCCGCGCGCCGGCACGACCGCCCCGGCCGCGAGATCCGGCCGACGAGCCTGACCTTCGACATCCACTCGCATGTCGCGGTGCCGCGAGCGGCCGCCCTCGCGCAGCCGCATCTCGATCCGGCCACGATCCCGCTGGCGCATTTCCAGTCGCCCGAGACACGGGCGGTGAACGAGAAGCAGGAGCGCGACCTCAAGACGCGCATCGCCGGTCTCGACGAGCGGCTCGCCGATCTCGACGCCATGGGGCTCGACCGGCAGCTGATCATGCCGCCGCCGCCGCAATGCTACTACACGGTGCCGCTCGACATCGCCGTCGAAGCCGCCCGCACCGTCAATGACGGCCTCGCCGAATACGTCGCCA
>DASQLE010000104.1:0-4725 GCA_035630175.1 Beijerinckiaceae bacterium | reverse complement strand
ACCGCGCAATCGGCGTCCGGCCGCGTCCGGCGCACGATGCGCTCGACCTCGTCGCCGGTGCCGACCGGCACGGTCGACTTGGTCACCACGACGGTGAAGCCGTTCATGACGCCGGCGATCTCCTCCGCCGCCCCGTAGACGTAGGACAGGTCGGCATGGCCGTCGCCGCGCCGCGACGGCGTGCCGACCGCAATGAACACCGCATTCGCCTCGCGCACCGGGCCCGCCAGGTCGGTCGCAAAGGCGAGACGACCCTCGCGCACGTTCTTGGCGACGAGTTCCGCAAGACCGGGCTCGAAGATCGGCATCCGGCCGTTTTGCAAAGCCTCGATCTTGGCCGGGTCCTTGTCGACGCAGGTCACGACATGGCCGAAATCGGCGAAGCAGGCGCCCGAGACGAGGCCCACATAACCCGAGCCGATCATCGCCACATGCATGCAGGTCCTCGCAGATTCATCAATCCTGGCTTAGTCGGCCCGGCCGAGGCCTGCAACCGATCGGGATAACGTCCCGTCGCGGAGGGTTACGGCGGCGCTTTCGATCAGGGCGGCGGCGAGCGCATCCGTCCAGGACAGGCGCCGCGGGGCATGCGCCCGCCGCCGACGCGCCCGCGGCTTCGGGATATGCACGAAGAGAACCGGGACCGGGCCTGCAAGGGCCCGGAAATACGCCGCGTTGCACAGGTAGCGTCCGGCATCGTGCGAAACCCTGCAGGCGACCCCGTGACGGCGCAGGAGCGCGGACAGGCGCTCCGGACTCGTGCCGAGCCGCCTTGCCGCCGGCCCGTCCGCCAGGGTGAGGCGCTGCGGCCGCCGCCCGGCCGCGTCGGGCAGCAGCAGGCTCGCCCGGTTCCGGGCTTGACGCTCCATGCGGACCGCGCGGGAGCGGCCGGCGACGCCGATCATCAGCACCGCGTCGGGCGCCGCCGCGAGGGCTGGCTCGAGGACATCCGCGAGGGCGGCATAGGTCGTCGGAAGGATCAGCGCCTCCGCGGCGACGCCGAGCCGCCGCCAACGGGACGCGGTCGCGACGCGCCGGGCGATCTCGGCGCTCGGGTTGCGGGACATGCCGGGGAACGGCCCGAAGCCCGTGACGAGCAGGCGCGGGCGGCGCGCGCTCACGTCACAATCCGAGGATCGCCGCGATCTCGTCGGCGGCGGCCGTGGGCGACAGGACGCCTTCCGTGACCTGCCGTTCGAGATCGCCGACGCGGGCGCGGCTCGCCGCGTCCCCGGCGAGGCGGGCGTGCAGGCGCTCTTCGACGAGGGCCCACATCCACTTGCCGTCCTGGGCGCGGCGCTTGGCCTCGAGCTCGCCCGTCGCGGTGAGCTTCGCCCGATGCTCGAGCACGGCTTGCCAAAGGGTGTCGAGCCCCACATTGGCGAGACCCGAGACCGTGATCACGGGCGGCGCCCAGGTCGCCGACGGAGCGGCGAGGATGCGCAAAGCCGCGCGGTACTCGGCCGCCCCGGCCCGAGCCCGCTCGGCCCCGTCGCCGTCGGCCTTGTTGACGGCGATCATGTCGGCGAGCTCGACGATGCCCTTCTTGATGCCCTGCAACTCGTCGCCGGCGCCGGGCAGCATGAGAACCAGGAAGAAGTCGGTGAGGTCGGCGACCGCGATCTCCGATTGCCCGACGCCGATCGTCTCGACGAGAACGATGTCGAAGCCGGCCGCCTCGCACAGCAGCATGGCCTCGCGCGTCCGCGCGGCGACGCCTCCGAGCGTGCCGGACGAGGGCGACGGGCGGATAAAGGCGTTCGGATCGGCGGCGAGCCGGCCCATGCGCGTTTTGTCGCCGAGAATGGCGCCGCCGGTGCGGGTCGAGCTCGGGTCGACGGCCAGCACCGCCACCTTGTGCCCCTGCGCCGTCAGATTGCTGCCGAGCGTATCGATGAGCGTCGACTTGCCGACGCCGGGGACGCCCGTGATGCCGACCCGGACGCCGCCGCCGGTGCGCTCCGCGACGCTGTCGAGAAGGCGGCGGGATGCGGCGCGGTCGTCGGGCCGCTTCGATTCGATCAGCGTGATGGCGCGCGCCAGGGCGGCGCGGTCGCCGCGCAGCAAGGCGTCGAGGTCCGATGCCGCCAGGGCCCGTGTCATCGCCGGTGTCATGGCCGCGTGTATTGCCGGGGTTCGGGCGCGCCGTCGAGGGGGCGCGCCGGGAATGCGCCGGGAGCGTTCGGTCCGGCTGCGGGTTCGGCGGGCGCGGTGACGCAAGCGTGATCCCAACCGCGGCGGGGTCGCGCTATCGTCCGGGCGAAAGGAGTTTCCCCATGATCCATCGTCGCTTCTTCATCGCCGGCGGGCTCGCGGTGGTGTCGGCGCGCGCCGCCGCCCAGACCGGGCACGAGCACCACGCGCCCTACGAAAGCCTGCGCCAACCGGGCCGCATCGGCCTGCCCGATGTGGCGGTGCAGCAGCGCGTCTACGACAGCCCGGCGCCCAAGGCGGCGCAGCCGGGGCGCTGGATGGAGCGCGCGCCGCTGCCGCTGCCGCGCAGCGAGATGGCCTGGGCCGCCGAGCACGCCGGAAAGCTGCACCTCGTCGGCGGCTACGGCGAGCAGCGCGTCGACCGGCCCTATCATCACGTCTACGACCAGGCGACGGACCGCTGGCTCCAGGCGGCGCCGCTGCCGCGCGGGGCCAACCATGTCGGCGTCGCCGTCCTCGACGGCAAGCTCTACGCGGTCGGCGGCTTCATCGAGCAGAACCGCAACCCCCACGACGAATGCTACGTGTTCGAGCCGGGCGCGGAGGGCTGGCGCAAGATCGCCGCGCTGCCGAAGCCGACCGGCGCCATCAGCTGCGTCGCCTTGGGCGGCCGCCTGCACGCCGTCGGCGGCGCCGAGGGCAATGCCGACCGGCGCTCGATCGACCGACACCTCGCCTACGATCCGGCTACCGACAAATGGGAGAACCGCGCTCCGTTCCCGACGGCGCGCGATCATACCGGCATCGTCGCCACGGGCGGCCGCATCCACCTCATCGGCGGCCGCGTCGACACCTTCTACACGAACTCGCATTTGCACCACGCCTACGATCCCGCCGCCGACAAATGGGAGGCGCGCGCGCCGTTCCCGACCGGCCGCTCGGGGCACGGTTCGGTGCTCTACCGCGGAAAAATCTTCTGCATGGGCGGCGAGGGATCGAACCGCGTGTTCGCGCAGAACGAGGCCTACGATCCGGCCAAGGACACCTGGGAGCAATACGCCCCGATGCCGACGCCGCGTCACGGGCTCGGCGCGGTGACGATCGGCGACTACATCCACGTCGCCGGCGGCGGCCCGGTTATGGGCGGCGGCGTGCAAAGCGCCGTGCACGAAGCCTTCACGCTGGGGTAAACCCTCTCCCGGATGGGAGAGGGCCGACTCACGGCGCAAGTCCGATGTTTCCGACTTGCGCATCTCTTAATGCGAACTCGGGAACACCCGAGTTCGGACGAGCGGGGTGAGGGCCAGACCCGCAAGCAGCGAAGGGCACGGATATTGCCGCGTACTATTTCTGCGGCGTCTATCCCTCACCCCGGATGCGGTCGCATCCGACCCTCTCCCATTCGGGAGAGGGTGTTTAAGCCACCGCCTTGATGGCGCGGCCGACCTTGTCGACGATCTCGCCGATCTGGTCCTCGCTGATGATCAGCGGCGGCGTCAGGGCGATGGTGTCGCCGGTGACGCGGAACATGATGCCGATGTCCCCGAAGGCGCGCTCCATCGCCTCGAAACCGCGCTGGCCGACCGCGTCGGGGCGCGAGGCGAGGTCGATGGCGGCGACGAGGCCGAGGGTGCGGATGTCGAGGACGTTGGGCAGGCCCTTGAGCGTCATCACCGCGTCGGCCCAGGCCGGCTCAAGCCCGCGGGCGCGCTCGAACAGCCTCTCGTCGCGATAAAGGTCCTGCGCGGCAAGGGCCGATGCGCAGGCCAGCGGATGCGCCGAATAGGTGTAGCCGTGGAACAATTCGATGGTGTGCTCGGGGCCCTTCATGAAGGCGTCGTGGATGCCCTTGCGCACGATCACGCCGGCCATCGGCACGGTGCCGGAATTCACCGCCTTGGCGAAGGTGATCATGTCCGGCACGACGCCGTAGCGCTCGGCCGCGAAGGCATGGCCGAGACGGCCGAAGCCGGTGATGACCTCGTCGAAAATCAGCAGCAGGCCGTGCTTGTCGCAGAGCTGGCGCAGACGCTGCAGGTAGCCTTTGGGCGGCGGCAGGACGCCGGTCGATCCCGCCATCGGCTCGACGATGACGGCGGCGATGGTGGAGGCGTCGTGCAAGGCGACGATGCGCTCGAGTTCGTCGGCGAGATGCGCGCCCCATTCCGGCTCGCCCTTGGAGAAGGCCTGCTCGGCGCGGTTGTAGGTGTGCGGCAGGTGGTCGACGCCGGCGAGCAGCGTGCCGAAGAACTTGCGGTTCGGCACGATGCCGCCGACCGAGATGCCGCCGAAGCCGACGCCGTGATAGCCGCGCTCGCGGCCGATCAGGCGCGTGCGCTGGCCCTGGCCGGAGATGTTCCAGTAGGCGAGGGCGATCTTGAGGGCCGTGTCGACCGCCTCCGAGCCGGAATTGCAGAAGAACACGTGGTCGAGATCGCCCGGCGCCAGCGCGGCGAGGCGCGAGGCGAGCGCAAAGGCTTTCGGATGGCCGAACTGGAAGGGCGGCGCGAAATCGAGCTCCTCGGCCTGGCGCTGGATGGCGGCGACGATCGGCTCGCGGTTGTGGCCGGC
>DASQLE010000103.1:0-3089 GCA_035630175.1 Beijerinckiaceae bacterium | reverse complement strand
CCTCCCCCCTTCAGCGGGGGAGGGTCGACTCGGGCGGAGCCCGAGCCGGGAGAGGGGCAGCCGCTTCCACCACTCGTTCCCTCTCCCCGGCTCGCTCCGCTCGCCACCCTCCCCCGCAGAGGGGGGAGGGTAGACGTTGCGCATTGGCGGGCGAGCCGCCACTTAGGAAGCCATGAACCACGACAGCTATCCGGATGGCGCGATCCGGGAAATCCTCAAGTCGGTGAAGACGATCGCGCTCGTTGGCGCCTCCAACAATCCGGCGCGCCCGAGCTGGATCGTCACGAAGTATCTGCTTGAGCGCGGCTACGACGTGATCCCCATCAATCCGGGCTGGGGCGGGCGCGAGATCCTCGGCCGGCCGGTTTACGCGCGGCTCTCCGAGGTCCCGCGGCCGGTGGACATGGTCGAGATCTTCCGCAACTCGGAGGCGGCCGGTCCGATCACCGACGAGGCGCTCGGCCTCGATCCGCTGCCGAAGGTGATCTGGATGCAGCTCTCCGTGCGCAACGACGCAGCCGCCGCCCGCGCCGAGGCGCGCGGCGTTCAGGTGGTGATGAACCGCTGCCCGAAGATCGAATACGGGCGCCTGTCGGGCGAGATCGGCTGGCAAGGCGTCAACTCGCGCATCCTTTCGGCCAAGAAGCCGGTGCTTGCCGGCAAGGGTTTTCAGAAGCTCACCATCAACCGTCCGTGAATCCCTCTCCTGGAGGGAGAGGGCCGACTTGCGGCAGCGAGCGGGGTGAGGGGTAAGCCGTTTCCGGATAGGGCCTACCCCTCACCCCTGCCCCCTCTCCCGTCAGGAGAGGAAGACATGTGCAACCGTGAGCCGCGCGCGGCGTTCTCCTCAAGGTTTGTAGAGGAGCACGGGATGGGTCCGATCGGTCGCTGGCTGCCGTTGCTGGCGGCGTGCCTTGTCACGCCGGCGCTGGCGCAAGGGGTGTTCACGCCGTCTCCCGGCTCCGCGCCGGCCGCGACCGGCCCGACCTCGGTCAATCCAAGCGCCGCGCCCTCGAGCACCAATCCAAACGCCTTCAACCCGAGCGCGGCACCTTCGGCGGTGTCGGCGCCGAACGCCATGAACCCGAGCGCCACGCCGTCGACCTTTGCGCCGCAGGTGACGGGGCCGTCGCCGCGGCGCGTCGTGCCGAGCGCGAGCCCCGTCACGCGCGGCGCGGCGCGGCCGAGCCGCGACCGCCGGGCCCGAGCCCGGCAGCAAAGACAAGCGCCGGCCGAGGAGAGCCGCGGCGGCGAGCCCCGCGCGGCTGCCCGCGCCGAGAACGACGACGCGCCGCCCAAGAACCAGACTTTGCGCCGCGCCGACCAGCGGGCGCGCTCGATCATGGGCAGCGTCTGCCGCGGCTGCTAAGCGGCCTCGCCCGTCAGGCGGCCTGCAGGCCCTGGTCGAGATCGGCGATCAGATCCTCCGCGTCCTCAAGGCCGATCGACAGGCGGACGACGTCGGAGCCGGCGCCGGCCCGCTGTTTCTGCTCGTCGGTGAGTTGGCGGTGCGTGGTCGAGGCCGGATGAATGACGAGGGAGCGCGTGTCGCCGATATTGGCAAGGTGCGAGAACAGTTTCAGGTTCGACACCAGCTTGACGCCGGCGTCGTAGCCGCCGCGCAGGCCGAAGGTGAACACCGCCCCCGCGCCCTTCGGGCAGTAGCGCTTGGCGAGGTTGTGGTAGCGGTCGGAGCGCAGGCCCGGATAGCTCACCCACGACACCGCCTTGTGCGCCTCCAGGTGCTCGGCCACTTTCAGGGCGTTGTCGGAATGGCGCTGCATGCGCAGCGGCAGCGTCTCGATGCCGGTCAGGATCAGGAAGGCGTTGAACGGCGACAGGGCCGGCCCGAGATCGCGCAGGCCGAGCACGCGGCAGGCGATGGCGAAGCCGAAATTGCCGAAGGTCTCGCCGAGAACCATGCCGCCGTATTCGGGCCGCGGCTTCGACAGCGTCGGGTAGCGATCGTCGCCGACCCAGTTGAAGGCGCCGCCGTCGACGATCACGCCACCGATCGAGTTGCCGTGCCCCCCTAAGAACTTGGTCGCCGAATGCACGATGATGTCGGCGCCGTATTCGAAGGGCCGGATCAGATACGGCGTCGCCATGGTGTTGTCGACGATGAGCGGGATGTTGTGGCGCTTGGCGATCCCGCCGATGGCTTCGAGATCGACGATGACGCCGCCCGGATTGGCGATCGACTCGACGAAGATGGCCTTGGTGCGCTCGGTGATCGCGGCTTCGAAGGTCGAGGGATCGTCGCTATCGGCCCACACCACGTTCCAGCCGAAATTCTTGAACGAGTGGGTGAACTGGTTGATGGAGCCGCCGTAGAGCTTGCGCGCCGCCACGAACTCGTCGCCGGGCTGCAGCAGGGCATGCATGACGATCACCTGCGCGGCGTGGCCGGAAGCGACGGCGAGGGCCGCGGTGCCGCCCTCGAGGGCCGCGACGCGCTCCTCCAGAACCGCGCAGGTCGGATTGCCGATGCGCGAATAGATGTTGCCGAAGGCCTGCAGGCCGAACAGCGACGCGGCGTGGTCGACGTCGTCGAACACGAAAGACGTCGTCTGGTAGATGGGCGTGGCGCGCGCGCCGGTGGCGGCGTCCGGCGCGGCGCCCGCGTGGATGGCGAGCGTGTGGAAGCCGGGCAGACGGTCCGTCATGGGTGCTCCTGGAACGCTGATCCGCGTCGCCGCGGGAATGGCCGCGCTTTCATGTCACCTCGGGCCGGGCTCGGTCAACGGCGCGAACGCGCGCCTCTCTTCGATCCCGCGTTCGCGTACATGCATCATCGCTCTTGCGATCCCTTCGGGCCGAGTTGTTGGCTTGACGAGGGGAGCGGGACGCCAGAGCGCCGGCTCTTAGTAGTTTGAGAAGGCCGGTGACCCGGCGTCCAACCCGGCGATTTCTGTCCGAAGGCCTCCGCCTGACGGCGGACAGGGTCGCTGTCCGCGGGCATGTGCCGTGGCACGGCCCCATCGTAGTGTGGGGCGGACGGATCTCAGACGGGCGGCTGTTCCTCCCGAATTGGCCTTCGGCCTCCCGAGCCCGGAGCACGCGTGAAGCTCCGGCCGCAGGCGCCGATC
>DASQLE010000102.1:0-6899 GCA_035630175.1 Beijerinckiaceae bacterium | reverse complement strand
GGGGCGATGGCCATGAAGGTGGTGAGAAGCTTGTTCTTTGCATAGCGGCCGCCGACGACCTTCTCGGCCGTGCCGGTCTTGCCGCCGACGAAGTAGCCCGCCACCGCGGCGCGGCTTGCCGATCCGCGCTCCGCATTGAGGCGCATGACGTAGCGCATCGCCTCGCTGGTCTCGGGCTTGATGACCCGCGTCGCCAGCTCGCGCGCCTCCGTCGGGTTCCGCTTCAGGAAGGTCGGCGGGATGAGATACCCTCCGTTCACGAGCGCCGCGGTAGCCATTACGGCCTGGAGGGGCGCCACCGCAAGACCATGCCCGAAGGCGATGGTCATGGTGTTGAGCTCGCCCCAGCGCGGCGGGATGATCGGTTCGGCGCTCTCGGGCAGCTCGGTGCGCAAGCGGTCGAGCTGTCCCATCTTGCGCAGGAACGCCTTGTGGCCGTCGACGCCGATGCCGAGCGCCATGCGCGCCGTGCCGATATTGGAGGAGTAGATGAACACCTCCGGGACGCTCATGACCCTGTGCTGGGCGTGGAAGTCGTTGATCGTGAAGCGGCCGTAGCGGAGCGCCGCGCGCGCGTCGAAGGTCGAATTGATCGTGAACCTGCCGGAATCGAGAGCCATCGCGGTCGTGATGGCCTTGAAGGTCGAGCCCATCTCGTAGACGCCGACATTGATCCGGTTGATGCGCTCCTTGTCGAGCGCGTCGACCGGATTGTTCGGATCGAAATCGGGCAGCGACACGAGGGCGACCACCTCGCCCGTATTGACGTCGACGATGGTGCCGGCCGCGGCCTTGGCCTTGTATTTGTCGAGCGCCTTGGCAAGCTCGTCGCGCAGGGCGTGCTGGGCGCGCAGGTCGATCGACAAGGCGACCGGCGTGAGATCGGCGGATTGGACGGCGAAGCCGGCGCCGTTCAGGTCCTGCAGCCCCTGCGCGTCGATGTATTTCTCGATCCCGGCGATGCCGACATTGTCGATATTGGCGAAGCCGAGCACGTGGGCGGCGGCGACGCCGTTCGGGTAGACGCGCTTGTTCTCCGGCACGAAGCCGACCCCGGGAATGCCAAGGCGGTGAACCTCGGCCTGCTGGCGCGGCGTGATCTCCCGCTTCACCCAGATGAAGCCGCGACGGGTGTTCAGCCGCTCGCGCAGCTCGCGCGCGTCGAGCTCCGGCAGCACCGCAGTCAGGAGCTCGACGGCCTCGTCCTTGTCGAGGACGTTGCGCGGCTCGGCGAAGACCGAGACGGTCTTGACGTCGGTCGCGAGCGTCTCGCCGTTGCGGTCGGTGATGTCCGGGCGCGCTGCCGAGATCTCCGACGAGGTGGCGCGGCGGATGCCGCCCGGTTGTTCTGGCGCCACCGCCAGAACCACGAGCCGTCCGCCGAGCGCGAGGAACAGGCCGGCGAAGCATACGGCGACGAGGCCGATCCGCGCCGTGCTCTTGTCGGGGCTGAGGCGCAAGAGGCCGCGCAGCGCGCGGCTGGGTCGGCCTTGGCCGGAATGGCTGGCGGTCTCGGGGAGAGGCGGCGCGTCCGGCGTGAGCACGGGATCACCTCGCCGGGATACGGGCGGTCGGCGTGCGCGCGTCGGCGGCCCGATGGTCCTTCGGCGTGGCGGTCGGCTCCAGGAGGCCGAGCGCTTCCAGCTTGCGCCCGATCTCGTCGGCCCGCGGCGGCCGCTCCGGAAGGTCCGACAAGCGGGCCAATTGCAGGATGCCGAGCGGCTGCACGTCGAGATGCCGCTCCGCCGCCGCCTGCAGCCGCTCCGGCCGGTTGAGGAGGTGCCATTCGGCCTTCAGGACCGCGATCATCTCGCGCTCCTTCTGCACCTTCGTCTTGAGCTTGGCGACCTGCTCGGCATGGACGAGGGTCTCGTATTTGGTCGAATACGCATAACCCGCCGAGCCGATCAGCGCGCCGATCACCATCATGTGGGTGAAGCGGATCAACGCCGCGCTCCGCGCGCGTCCGCGGCCTGCGGCAGCTCGGCAAGGGCATTGACCGACGCGAGCGGCCGCCCGGCCGGCGCTTCCGTCCGCGCGGCGCTGCGCAGCTTGGCCGAACGCGCCCGCGGATTGGCCGCCGTCTCAGTCGGGCTCGGGGCCGTCGGTCCCTTCGTCGTGGCGCGGAACGTCGGCTCGGCGGCCGGCGCGGCCGGCAGATGCCGCGAGGCGCCCGGCCGGCGTCCGCTGCGGGCGGCGATGAACTGCTTGACGATGCGATCCTCGAGCGAGTGGAAGGTGACGACGGCCAGCCGCCCGCCGGGCTTGAGCACCCGCTCGGCGGCGTGCAGCGCCCGCGCCAATTCGCCGAGCTCGTCGTTGACGGCGATGCGGAGCGCCTGGAAGACGCGGGTCGCCGGATGCAGGCCGCCCGGCTCGGCGCGGACCAGCCCGGCCACGAGATCGGCGAGCTGCGCCGTGGTCTCGATGCGGCCCTGGCGGCGTTTTTCGATGACGGCGCGGGCGACCGCCCGGGCCCGCCGCTCCTCGCCGTAATGAAAGAAGATGTCGGCCAGCTCCGCCTCGGCGGCCTCGTTGACGAGGTCGGCGGCGCTCGGCCCGTGCCGCTCCATGCGCATGTCGAGCGGCCCGTCGCGGCGGAAGGAGAAGCCGCGCTCGGCCTCGTCGAGTTGCATCGACGACACGCCGACGTCGAGAACGACGCCGTCGACGCGCTCGAAGCCGGCTCCCGCGGCGATCGTGTCGAGCGCGCCGAAGCGGCCGGCCACGAGAACCAGCCGGCCCTGCGTTGCCGCCGCGAGCGCGGCGCCGGCCGCCACGGCGTCGGGATCGCGATCGATGGCGATCACGCGGTTGGCGGGGTGGGCGTCGAGAAAGGCCGCCGCATAGCCGCCGGCCCCGAAGGTGCCGTCCACGAAGTCGCCGCCGCGCGCGACCTGCAGCGCCTCGCAGACCTCCGCCAGGAGCACGGGCACGTGACGGGTCAGTCCGCCAGCGGCGCCGGGCGAGCCGTCGCCGCGACCCGTCATCGCTCCCGCCCTCCTGGCGGGCTGTTCTGCACGAGGCCTCCAGGACGAGAACCCAAGACCTTCTTCAGGTCCCGCACCTTCGCACGCGCCTCCTCCAGATGCGTGCGGAAGCGCTCGGGCTCCCATATCTGGAACTTGTGACCGAGACCCACGAACGTCACCGCGTCCGCAATCCCGGCATGGGCCTTCACGGTTTCCGTCAGGATCACTCGTCCCTCCGGATCGACCTTCAAAACCTCGCTCGTGCCGAGAAGGGCCGTCGAAAGCTGGTCCCTTTCGTCCGAATAAGGCGACAGGGTCGACAAGAACGCGTCGATCTCGTCGAGGAGCATGTTCCCCCCTGCATCCAGAGCCGGCGCGTCGAGCGCCGGATGGACATAGAGGCCTTCGAACCCGTCGCGGGCAAGAACCGCCCGAAACGGTGCGGGGATCGAAACCCGGCCCTTCGAGTCCAACCGGTTGGTGAAATTGGACACGAAGCGGTTCATGGCTTTGAGCCCGCACGCTCCTTTTTGTTGGCCCCACAGCGGCGACGACCGTGCCGCGTCCCCTCCCTCTCGCGCACGCATCCTCGGCGCGAGCGGACGCGCTGCAGCCTCTGCAGCGGCGACCGACCGACATCGAAGAAAGCGAGGTGGACGGGATGGCTTGGGATAGCATGGGAGGCTATGGTCGTCAACGGATTGAGGGGACAGCCGGAGGGCCGCCGAAAGCCCGATCAGAATCCCTTAGAGTTAAGGAATTGTAAGGAGCTGGCGCCTGGCGGGCTTGGCTGTGGACGGCAGGGGAAAAGTGTCAGTCGGCCTGTAAGCCGGGTTCTGTAGGGCCCGAGATCATCGGGCCCGGCGGCCATTCCTCTGGGGCGTCCGTTACCGGCCGCCTCAAGCAACCAACCCGGGCGACGGACCTGGAATCCGTCCTGGCGCTCTCGCGAGCGCCGCGCCGCCCCTATTCGGTTTTGCTCCTGGTGGGGTTTGCCATGCCGTCCGCGTTACCGCGTCCGCGGTGCGCTCTTACCGCACCCTTTCACCCTGACCCCCGAGCCGGGGGCGGTCTGCTTTCTGTGGCACTTTCCCTGGGGTCGCCCCCGCCGGACGTTATCCGGCACCGTCATTCCATGGAGCCCGGACTTTCCTCTCCGGGCGTGAGCCCGGAGCGGCCGCCCGGCCGACTGACACCCTCGGATTTGGAGCCCCAACCCTGCCCCGTCAAGCGCCGGATGTCTCAATCCGGCAATCGCAACGCCCGGCAGGTGTAACGTTTCGGTCACTATTCTTGGAGCGGTTGACGACCTCATCGCCGAACCTCGTGATTTGGAACTGAAATGCGATTAAAAGGGTTGAGTGCCCAGCAAAGGCTAAGCTTCGGCTCACCCCGCACCTTGCGGCCTTCGGGCCTCGGAGAAACAGGAACGCTCATGAAAAAGATCATTACTGCTTTCGTCGCAGGCGCCATGACCCTCTCCGTCGCCGCCTGTAATACGCCGGGCGAGCGCGCGGCCGGCGGCGCCGTGATCGGCGGGTTGGCGGGCGCGGCCGTCGGCGGGGCAGCAACCGGCCGAGCCGGCGGAGCCCTGGCGGGCGCAGCGATCGGCGCCGCCGGCGGCGCCGTCGTGGGCGCCGCCACGGCGCGGCCGGCCTGCCCGGGCGGCTACTACCTCGCCAGCGACGGCTATTGCTACCCGCGCTACTAAGGTCGGCAAGACTCCATAATCGAGGCCGGGGCTTGCGCTCCGGCCTTTTTTGTTGGAGCCCGACGCGCCGCCAGCCCCGAAACGATGGGGAGCATTCCCGACCATGACCTCGCCATGGCGAGCGGACAGCCCAGTCGCGGCGGAGGTCCTGCCCTCCCCCAACCACGGCGAGCGGCGCGAGGATCGACGCCCGGACATGCTGCTCCTGCACTACACCGGCATGCCGCGCACCGACGAGGCGCTCGCCTGGTTGTGCGATCCGGCTTCCTCCGTTTCCTGCCACTACTTCGTGTTCGAGGACGGGCGCGTCGTCCAGCTCGTGCCCGAGGCGCGCCGCGCCTGGCACGCGGGCGCGGCATCGTGGGGCGCGGACCGCGACATCAACTCCTGCTCGATCGGCGTCGAGATCGCCAATCCCGGACACGACGGCGGGCTTCCGGCTTATCCGGCCCCCCAAATCGCCGCGGTGGCGGCGCTCGGCCGTGACATTGCCGCCCGCTGGTCGATCCCGCCGGAGCGGGTTCTCGCGCATTCGGACGTCGCGCCGGGCCGCAAGCAGGATCCCGGCGAGCGCTTTCCCTGGGCGGAGCTCAACGGTGCCGGTCTCGGCCATTGGGTGCAGCCCGCGCCCGTTCGGGGCGACCGCGCTCTCCGGCTCGGCGAGCAGGGCGCCGCAGTGAGCGCCCTTCAGGCCCTGTTGGCACGTTACGGCTACGGCATTGCCCCGAGCGGCGTCTTCGACGAGGGCACCGCCGCCGTCGTGGCCGCCTTCCAGCGCCACTTCCGGCCGGCGCGCGTCGACGGCATCGCCGATGAATCGACGCTGGCCACCTTGCAGGCGTTGATCGACGCGCTGCCGCCGTCACGCCTTGCGTGACAACGACACCCGCGACGAAGCACGACGAGCGAATGCGAGGTTACCAACGCGCCACGTCCCCTGTCTCGTCGAGGGAGCGCGCGTTCGCGCTGAGCGGTCAGGGCGCCGAGGTCAACGTCACGCCATGAAGCGGATAGAACCCTTCGGGTCGCTGGCCCTCGCAGCGGATGTTCGGAGATCGGTTGCCGTCAACGCGTATGAAAGATGGTAGAGCGAAGCGGCCGAGGACGGTAGGGCGCCAGCCTGCTCCAAGAGCGTGGCCCCGAGTTCCACAGTCTCGATCTGCTTGAGCGCCTCGGAGGCGTATCCGGGCACGAGGACAATCCAGTCTGCCGCAGCGTCACCGCCGCGGATCTTCTCCTCTGTGGTGACGACCGCGTTAGGCGTTTCTGTTCGCAGAAGGTGGCCACCCGTGAGGCCCGGCAGCGTCGGCAGCTTCGCGAGTAGTTTTCTCAGATGATGATGCAGGCGCTCGGCTTGGCCGTCTGCCGGAGAGACACGGACGGTCAAGATGCAGCGCGCGATACCGCCTCCAAAGCTGTCGAGGATGCGACACCGACTCCGCACCATGTTCCGATGGTGAGGCATCATCTTCGTGGACCAGGGCGTCGGATCGTTGAGACGCGCGAGGTACGGTGGCGACGTCAATGTCTCATAAGCCTCCAACTCGTAGAGAACGAAGAACCCCTCGCCCCCATCGTCGCTCGCCCATCGTGATCCCCGCTGAAAGCCGGGGATGCTCATCCGCTCGGGGAAATGCTCATGCGAGTGCCAGTCCTCAAACTCAGGCCGAAGGGCGGGAGCGATGTCCCACCACATGGCAACGGCGGCAGCGCCCAGAAGCGACATGGGCCTTCAGCGGGTGCCGCGGAGCCGTGCAAGCTCCCCATCTACTTCTTTCGCCAACGACTCTCCCACCTCGCCGTTGAACCTCTCCACAACCGGTTGGACCGTCGCGCGCATCTTTTCGACTTCGGCACTTCCAAGTTCATTGACTTGCATGGTCTTGCGGAGGCGCTCGATTGATTCCGCCTCTTGCGCCTGCAGGAGCTTGCGTTCTTCCGCCTTTGCTTCGTCCGCAGCCTCACGAATGAGCGTGCGTTCCGCCTGAGACATGGAATCCCAGGTCTTCTTGCTCATCAGCAACGGCATGCCGGTGTAGAAATGGCGCGTGAGCGACAGGAATTTCTGCACCTCCGCGAACTTCGCGGACTCAATGACTCCGACCGGGTTGTCCTGTCCATCGATGGCTCTGCTTTCCAGGGCGGTATAGACCTCTCCGAAAGTCATCGGCACCGGGTTGGCGCCGAGCGCCTTGAAAGTCTCGATGTAGATCGGT
>DASQLE010000101.1:0-8083 GCA_035630175.1 Beijerinckiaceae bacterium | reverse complement strand
CTACATAAGGGCTCCTGAACGGTTTCGATCACGGGTGATGCGTTTTGCCGGTTCAGGCAAGACGCACGTGATCCAGCTGGAGCGCCGCCATGTTCCTGTATCGCAAGAGCCTCGAGATCCCCAGCGCCGCGGAGGCTTTGCCTGGCCGCGCGACGCCGCTCGCCACCGCGGAGCGCCATTTCGTCAGCGGCCGTCCCCTGAAGGGTCCTTATCCCGCCGGCACGGACACCGTCGTCGTCGGGCTCGGCTGCTTCTGGGGCGCCGAACGCGCCTTCTGGAGCCTCGACGGCGTCTGGGTGACAGCGGTCGGCTATGCCGGAGGCTCCACGCCGAATCCAACCTATGAAGAAGTGTGCTCCGGCCGCACGGGTCATAACGAGGTCGTCCTCGTCGTCTACGATCCAGCCGTCATGCCCTTCGAGGCGCTGCTCAAGACCTTTTGGGAGAGCCACGACCCGACCCAGGGCATGCGCCAGGGCAACGATGTGGGCACCCAGTATCGTTCCGGCATCTACGTCCGGGACGAAGCGCAGCGCGAAGCGGCGCTGGCCTCCAAGGAGGCTTACGCGCGGGCGCTGAAGGCGCGCGGGCACGGGCCGATCACCACGGAGATCGTCACGGCGGGGCCGTTCTTTTTCGCCGAGGATTACCATCAGCAATATCTCGCCAAGAACCCGGGCGGTTATTGCGGCCTCGGCGGAACCGGGGTCTCCTGTCCGGTCGGACTCGCGGCCGCTGCGAGCTGATCCGTTGCGGTCTTGCGCCGTGCGTGCCATCGGTCCGTGAAGCGCAGCGGAGAGCCGGAGGCATGATCGAAGGACCCTTGGAACGGTTCCTGTTCTCGAGCCGCTGGCTGCTGGCACCGTTCTTTCTCGGCCTCGTCTTCACCCTGCCGATCCTGCTCCTGAAGGCGCTCAAGGAGCTCGCGCATCTCATCGCGAACGCCTGGACCGCCTCGGAATCCGAGGTCATCCTCGGCGTCCTCGCCTTCGTCGATCTCACCCTGATGGCCTCGCTCATCGTCATCGTCATCTTCTCGGGCTACGAGAATTTCGTCTCCCGCATCGACGCGAGCAAGCATCGCGATTGGCCGGAATGGATGGGCAAGATCGATTTCACGGGGCTCAAGCTCAAGCTGATGTCGTCCATCGTCGCGATCTCGGCGATTCAGGTGCTGAAGACGTTCATGAACGTCGGCAACATCAGTGATCGCGACATCATGTGGCACATCGTGATCCATCTCGTGTTCGTCGGCTCGGGGCTCGTGATGGCGCTCACCGACCGGGTGAGCGAGGGCGGGGCGAAGCGCATCGACAAGTCGGCCTCGCCGGCCGGCTAGAGCATATTCGAGTGAGGTGACCCGGTTCACGTTAAGAAATGCGACAAAAGAAAACTTAGAGCCGATTCCGCGAAAGCGGAAACGGCTCTAAGACGCCGCCCCGCCGGGTTGTTGACCGGCGCGCGCGGCTCATCGAGCATGGCGTGATGACGGACTTCCTTCTCCTCGCCGCGCTGGGCTTCGTCGCGCAGCTCGTCGACGGCGCGCTCGGCATGGCCTTCGGCCTCATC
Organism: Beijerinckiaceae bacterium; assembly: GCA_035630175.1. Taxonomy (GTDB): domain Bacteria; phylum Pseudomonadota; class Alphaproteobacteria; order Rhizobiales; family Beijerinckiaceae; genus JAJKJG01. Next base: position 6,514 of record DASQLE010000101.1, on the reverse strand, counting down.
TCGACGAGCTTCATGCTCGCTTTCGGGGTGTCGCCGGCTCATGCGAGCGCCGTCGTGCACACCGCCGAGGTGGCGACCACCGCGGTGGCCGGCGCCTCGCACCTCGCGCACCGCAACGTCGACCGCTCCCTGTTCCTCCGGCTCGCGATAGCCGGCGTCGCCGGCGGCGTGCTCGGCGCCTATGTCCTGTCCAACATCGAAGGGAAGGCCATCCGCCCCTTCATCGCCGCCTATCTGCTTGTCATGGGCGTGCTCATACTGATGCGCGCCGCGCGTGCTCTGCCGATAGAAGACGCCCGGCCGGTCTTTGCGCCGCCGCTCGGGCTGGTCGGCGGCTTTCTCGACGCCATCGGCGGCGGCGGCTGGGGGCCACTCGTCACCTCGACCTTGATCGGCTCGGGGCAGGCACCGCGCACGGTGATCGGCTCGGTGAGCCTCGCCGAGTTCTTCATCACCATGGCCATCGCCGGCACGTTCTTCACCGAGCTCGGCACCGTCTACCTGCCGCATGTGCTGGCCCTCGGCGCCGGCGGCGTGCTCGCCGCGCCGTTCGCCGGTCTCATCGTCAAGCGCGTGCGGCCGCGGCCGCTCATGGTGGCCGTCGGGCTGCTGGTGACGGCCCTCGCCGTACGCGACCTCGTCCTCGTCCTCGCAGTCAGCCGATAAAGCTTGTTGCTTGCCGGGGTTTCGACGGGGAACCGAAAGGCACTTCCCCTGAAAACGCTAGGCTACTGCGCCACGAGCACGCGCCGGCACTCGCCGGGAAGCTGCGCCATGGTCATGGGCGGCCGCGGCTTGCCCGGTTTCGGGAACAGCATCTCGTTCGTGAACCAGCGGTCGAGATCGGCGCCGCAGCCGTCGCCCGACGGCACCGGATCCTGGTCGGCGCAATCCTCCTCGCCGGGCGGGCAGGCGAGGCGGATGTGGAAGTGGTAGTTGTGCCCCCAGGTCGGCCGCACCTTGGCGAGCCAGGCGCGCTCGGCGCCGGCCTCGCGGCAGAGCGCCTTCTTGATGGCCGGGTTGACGAAGAGGCGCGCCACCTCCGGCTCCTTGGCGACGGCGCGCAGGAGTGCCGTGCGCTGCGGCGTCCACACCGCGGGATCGATGTCGAGCCGATCGGCGCGCACCATGTCGGTGGCCGACATCATCTCGCGCTCCTCGCGGCTGAGGCGGCGGTCGGGCATCGGCATCAGCCAGATGTCGGCGTCGAGGCCGAGCTGGTGGGAGGCGTGGCCCGTCAGCATCGGCCCGCCGCGCGGCTGCGAGATGTCGCCGACCAAGAGGCCGGGCCAGCCGTTGATGTCCGGCACGCGCTTGCCGACCCGCTCCAGGAACGCGATGAGCCGCGGATGCCCCCAATTGCGGTTGCGCGACAGGCGCATCACCTGCCAGGTGTCGCCGTCGATGGGTAGCGCCACGGCGCCGGCGACGCAGCCGCGCGCATAGCCGCCGATGGCGCGGGCGGCGAGCGGCGCCGGCTCGCCTTTGCGCCCGAACAGCTCCTTGGCGGGAACCGACGGATCCTGTGGATTGGCGAGGGGCGGCAGCGGCTTCGGGGTGAGCGTGCCGGGCGTCTGCGCCTGCGCGGCGGTGGCGGCGAGAAGAGCGAAAGCGATAGCGATAGCGCGAAGCATGGTCATGGCGCGCGCAAGCTAGCGCGTGACGGCGCGGTGCGGAACCGCCGCGCCGCGCCTGCGGCGATTGGTTTCAAGCCTCACGCGCCGAACGGCAGCCCACGATCGCGCTCGGGATAGCGCGCGAGCGGACGCTCGCGCAGGCGCGGCGCCTCGCGATCCCAATCCTCGCCGTTGCCGCCGCCCATGATGCCGGCCACCCGCTGTCGGCGCTGCAGCCGGGCATGCTCGTTCTCCGCCCGCGGGCGCAGGAAGTAGGCGGCCGCGAGGCCCGCTCCCGCCGCCAAGGCGAGGGTCGCGACCGGATGCAGCTGCGCTTCGAGGAACAGGCTCGTCTTGCGCGAGGCGCGCGGCAGGGAGGAATGCTCGGCGCCGTCCTCGCGCGCGGCGTAGAGGTTGTCGCGACGGGCGCGGCGGCCGGGATGGTCGCTCGTCTGCATGCCGGATCCGGCCGCTTCCATGACGAAATCGGTCAAGCGCGGCGCGAAGCGTTCCATGAGCGCGAAGGCCCAGCCGCCGAAACCGACCACGAGGTCGCGGGTCGGGTGCTCGCAGGCGTGCAGGATGGCCTTGGCAACGAGGTGCGGGTCGTAGGCCGGCGGCGGAACGGTGACGCCGGGCGAATCGAGATAGCTGCGCGCATGCTCGACGTAAGGCGTGTCGATCGACGACGGCTTGATCAGCGTCACCGAGACCGGCGCGCCTTGGTGTTCCAGCTCCATGCGCAACGCGTCCGTGAACGCCTTCACGGCATGTTTCGAGGCCGAGTAGGGGCCTTGCAGGATAAGGGCGCGGTTCGACAGGACGCTGCCCACGTTGATGATGGCGCCGCCGCGCTCCTTCAGGTGCCTGGCGGCGGTCAGCGAGCCTTCCACGACGCCCCAGTAATTGATCTCGAAGAGCTGACGCTGGTCGGCGATCGGCACCTGCTCGATGGTTCCGTAGATCGCCACCGCCGCGTCGTTGATCCACGTATCGAAACCGCCGAAGCGGTCGATCGCCGTTTCGGCGACGCGCCGCAGATCGTCGGGCTTCGCCACGTCGGCCGCGACCGCGACCGCCTCGCCGCCCTTGGCCCTGATCTCCCCCGCGAGGTCCTCGAGCGCCGCTTCGTTGCGGGCGACGAGAACCAAACGGGCGCCGCGCTCGGCGGCGGCGCGCGCGGTGGCGAGGCCGATGCCGCTCGATGCGCCGGTCAGCACGATGACCTGCTCTTGCAACGGCTTCAGGGTGACGGTCATGGCTTGCCTCCTCACGATGTGCGAATGTCGGTCAACGCCGCCTTCGCGGCGCGGTTCCTGAGGCGTACCGAGCGTCAGTTGCCCCAGCGCTCGCGCTGCGCTTCCCCGGCCATGCAGGCCGACAGGGCGCTGCTCGCTTGGGCATAGCGGATCAGCGGCTCGGGCCGGCTGCGGCCGGCAATCTCGCGGATGATCTTGGCCCGGATGGCGTGCGGAAACTCGCGGGCGTCGCGCACGGGGTGGATAAAGGCGCCCGGGCCGCCGATGACGCAGTCCTTGTAATAAACGTCGAGCTCCGTGACGTCCCAGTAGCTCGACGGGCGCTTGAGCATGATCGGCAGGCCGTTGATGGTGATGCCCTGCGCCACCGCCTCGTCGCGCGCCGGCGTCACCGGGCGACCCTGGTTGTTGGCGCCGTCGCCCGAGATGTCGATGACGCGCCGGGTCGCCGTGACGCCGCTCTCGGCGAGCAGCCGCGCGCCGAAATCGATCGCTCCCGAGACGGAAGTGCGCGGACCGCGCCGCGTCGGCTGCGCGGCGAGCCGGTCGGCGAAGGCCATGGAGCTCTCGGCATCGTCGATCACCATCCACGGCACGACCACCTTCTGCTCGAAGGTCGCCGCCCACTCCCCGTAGGTGACGGCGATCCGTCCGAGCGCGCCGCTGCGGATGGCGTCGTGCACCTCCTTGGACCGAAAGGCGCCGACGAAGCCGTCGCGCTGCAACGCCTGCTCCTCCGGATCCATGGAATACGAGATGTCGACCGCGATCACGAGGGCAAGGTCGACTTCGGTCTCGGCGCGAGCCGGAAGCGGTGCTGCGAAGAGCACACCCGCAGCCGCGACGAGCAGGGCGTGACGCGCGTATCGCAGCATCCCTCGACCTCCGAGCCAACACGGCAGTGTGGCAGGTTCCTGCGCTGCCGCAAGGCGGTCCTGTGACGCTTCCCATCACGATGCGTTGCAATGGAAATGCGCGACACGCATGCGCGTGATCGGTTTGTTCAGGTCGAGCCTGGAGTCAGCGCCGATAATACGGCGGCCTGCCTGTGGACTGACTCGCCTGCAAGCAGGGCCGGCGCAGGATTCCGTGCCGAACCGGCGGGAGCATACGGTTGCCGCCCGCCTTCACCGTGCCCGAGCACGGCGTCGATGCTCGCGGCGATCTCGTCCTGCGCGAAATAATGGATCATGTGGCCGAGGCCGGGCAGCACGCGGAGGCTGCTGTGCGGGATCTCGTCGTGCAGCCTGACCGATTGCCGCTTTGCGGTGACGATCTCGTCGGCTGCGCCCGTCAGGATCGCCACCGGCAGCCGCAGGCCGCGATAATGGCTTTGCGACAGCGCAGCCCAGGGAATCATCATGGCGGTTTCCTCGGCGCTGGCGCGCAATTGCCACGGACGGAGCGCAAGCGCGAGCGGGTAGCCGGCGGCGAAGCGCTGCGGCACCGGGCGTGGGGCGAAGATCTTGGCGAACAATCTCGGCGCGATGAGACGGCCCATGGGCGGTGCGATCGTGTAGCGCATCAGATCGCCGATCACCGGAATGGCGGGCGGCGCAAAGGCGACGACGTCCGCTCGCGGGGTCGGGAAGAAATAGCCGGACATGAGCACGATGCCGGCGAGTTCCTCCTCGTGAGCGAGAGCCCAGGCCATGGCCACGGTTGCACCCCAGGAGTGGCCGACCACGACCGGCTTGACGAGGCCGAGGCGTTGCGCGACCTGACGCATCAGCTCGGCTTGCGCAGGAGCCGTCCAGAGCCGGCTGCGCGGACGTTCGGTGTAGCCATAGCCGGGACGGTCGATGGTGATCACGCGATAGGTCTGCGACAAGCGTTCGACCAAGCCGCTGAGCAGGTAATCCTCGATCATGGCACCGTTGCCGTGCAGCAGCACCACGGGCTGGCCCGCACCGCGCTCCAGTAATGAACGGCGACGCCGTCCACCTCGATCAAGCGACCGACCGGCGGATGGGCGCGCTCCGCCGCGCGCCCGCGCCGGTAGTTGAGCATGGCAGCGCCCGCGAGCGCGAGGGCAGCGGCGCCTGCGCCGATCGCAGCAGGGCTGAGGCCGCGACTCGCGCTCCGCTCCGGCTCAGCGTGCCGTGCGGGCGCTCTCGTCGAGCCGAGCCATGCTTCGTCGCGCGGTCTCGCCACGGCCGTGCGCGTGTGGAATTCGATCGGTCTCACATTTCGCTCCGCTTGGATCACGATGCGTCTTGATCGAATCAATCAAAAGCGCATGAACGTGATCGATTCCAATGAGTTGAGGATGCGGTCCTTCCGAGAAGTGGTGTCCACTTTTCGGCGGGCTGCTCGAGTGCCGCGCAGCATAGGCTCGCGTGCATCAAGTCGCCCGCGAGAAGGAGGTTCCGAACGAAGTGTCAGAAGGCCGTGCGCTGCCGGATGGCGGCGGACAGGGTGCCCTCGTCGAGGTAGTCGAGCTCGCCGCCGACCGGCACCCCGTGCGCCAGCTTCGTCACGCGCGCGGGCAGGTGCGACAGGATCTCGGTGACGTAATGCGCGGTGGTCTGGCCGTCGACGGTGGCGTTGAGGGCAAGAATCACTTCGGTGACGCCGGGCTCGGCGGTGCGGGCGACGAGACTGTCGAGGTTGAGATGCTCCGGGCGCACGCCGTCGAGGGCCGAGAGCACGCCCCCCAGGACGTGATACGGCGCGTTCACGGCGCCGGCCCGCTCCAGCGCCCAAAGATCGGACACGTCCTCGACCACGACGAGGATCGAGCGGTCGCGGCGCGGATCGCGGCACACCGCACAAGGATCGGCCGTGTCGATGTTGCCGCATGTCCGGCATACGACGATGCGCTCGCCGACGACGCGCAGGGCCTCGCTCAAGGGAGCGAGCAGCCCCTCGCGCTTGTTGATGAGATGCAGAGCGACGCGCCGGGCCGAGCGCGGCCCGAGCCCCGGCAGACGGGCCAGGAGCTGGATCAGGCGTTCGATCTCGGGTCCGGCGACGGAGGCGGCCATATCCTCAGAACAGTTTCAGGCCCGGCGGCAAGGGCAGGCCCTTGGTCACCTCTTCGAGGCGCTCCTGCATGGTGCGCTCGGCCTTGGCGCGCGCGTCGTTGGCGGCCGCGACGACGAGGTCCTCGACGATCTCCTTCTCGTCGGCGACGAGCAGCGAGGGATCGATCGACACGGCCTTCATCTGGCCCTTGGCGGTCATCCGCACCGTGACGAAGCCGCCGCCGGACGAGCCTTCGACCTCGATCGTGTCGAGCTCGGCCTGCACGTCCTGCATCTTTTGCTGCATGGCCTGGGCCTGTTTCATGATGCCCATCAGATCGCGCATGGCTCTCTCCTAAATCCCGTCATTCCGTGGCGCACCGAAGCTGCGAACCCGGAACCCATGAACAAGCACGACGCGTGTCACCCGTCATGGGTGCCGGGCTTGCTTCGCGAGCCCCGGAATGACGTTACACCTCATCGTTCGCGTCGTCCGAAGGTTCCGCCAAGAGCGCCGCCTCGTCCTCGCTGAGCAGCGGCGGGGCCGGGGGCTCGGCCCTGTCGCGCACGTCGACGATCTCGGCGCCCGGGAAGCGGCTCAGCACTGCCTGGACCAGCGGGTGCTCGGCGGCGCCGCTCTTGCGCTCGCGCTCCGCCGTCTTGTTCTGCTCGC
>DASQLE010000100.1:0-2929 GCA_035630175.1 Beijerinckiaceae bacterium | reverse complement strand
GTGCGACGCCTGCGGCGAGTGGAACACGATCGCCGAGGAAGGCGTCGAGCGCCAGGCCGGCCCCGGCCGCGCCCCGCGTAAAGGCCGGCGCTTCGCGCTCGAGCCGCTTACCGGCGAGAGCCACGACGCGCCCCGCCTCGCCTCCGGCATCGCCGAATTCGATCGCGTCACCGGCGGCGGCTTCGTGCGCGGCTCGGTCATTCTCATCGGCGGCGACCCCGGCATCGGCAAGTCGATCCTGCTCATCCAGGCTTCGGCGGCCCTGGCGGCCCGCGGCTACCGCGTGGCCTACATCTCGGGCGAGGAAGCGGTCGCCCAGGTGCGCCTGCGCGCCGAGCGGCTCGGCCTGGTCCAATCCGTCGTCGAGCTCGCGGCCGAGACCAATGTGGAGGACATCACGGCGACGCTGTCGCAAGGCAAGCCGCCGGCCCTGGCGGTCATCGATTCGATCCAGACCATGTGGACCGAGACCGTCGAATCGGCGCCCGGCACCGTCACGCAGGTACGCGGCAGCGCCCAGGCCCTGATCCGTTTCGCCAAGACGACCGGCACCGCCGTGATCCTCGTCGGCCACGTCACCAAGGACGGCCAGATCGCCGGCCCGCGCGTGGTCGAGCACATGGTCGACGCGGTCGTCTCCTTCGAGGGCGACACCGGCCACCATTTCCGCATCCTGCGCGCCGTCAAGAACCGCTTCGGGCCGACCGACGAGATCGGCGTCTTCGAGATGACCGACCGCGGCCTCGCCGAGGTGCCGAACCCGTCCGAACTGTTCCTCGCCGGCCGCGACTCGGCGACGCCGGGAACCGCCGTGTTCGCCGGCATGGAGGGCACCCGGCCGCTCCTGGTCGAGGTCCAGGCGCTGGTGGCGCCGAGTTCCCTCGGCACGCCGCGCCGCGCCGTCGTCGGCTGGGACCCGAGCCGCCTGTCCATGGTATTGGCGGTCCTCGAGGCGCATGGCGGCATGCGGCTCGGCATGCACGACGTCTATCTCAACGTCGCCGGCGGTCTCCGCATCTCGGAGCCGGCCGCCGACCTCGCCGCGGCGGCGGCCTTGGTGTCGTCGCTGTCCGGGTCGCCGCTGCCGCCGGACACCGTTTATTTCGGGGAGGTGGGCCTGTCGGGCGCCATCCGGCCGGTCGCCCAGGCTCCCGCCCGCCTCAAGGAAGCGGCCAAGCTCGGCTTCACGGGCGCCGTGGCCCCGGCGACGCGCGGCGAGACGGGCGAGCGCCCGCCCCTCGGCGTCGGCGCCGTCGATCACATCGCGGACCTCGTGGCCGGCATCGCGGCAACGCGTCCACGGGGAAAACCGGTGCTGCAGCGCCGCGAAGGGTGACGCGGCCGCCCCGAGAGGGTATACACACGCCGCGACGCACGCCCCTCATCATCGCCGAAAGTCCGCACCGCCTTCCATGTCCGGCCTTCCCTTCTCGGTCCTCGACCTCGTCGTCCTCGGCGTCGTCCTCATCTCCGCCCTTTTAGCCGCCGTGCGCGGCTTCACCCGCGAGGTCCTGGCCATCGTCGCCTGGGTCACGGCGGCCGCCGCCGCCTGGTTCCTGCACCCGCTCCTCTTGCCGCATTTGCGGCCCTATATCCCGAGCGACACGGTGCGCCTCGCCGCCGCCATCGGCGGCGTCTTCATCGTCACGCTGATCATCGTCTCGATCATCACGGTGAAGATCTCCGACGCCATCCTCGATTCGCGCATCGGCGCCCTCGACCGCACCATGGGCTTCGCCTTCGGGGCGGCGCGCGGGCTGCTGCTCTGCGTGATCGGCTGGGTGTTCCTGGCCTGGCTCGTGCAGGGCAAGATGCCGGAATGGGCCACGGCCGCCAAGACGCGGCCCATGCTCGAGAATACGGGCAACGCCCTCATCGCCATGCTGCCGGACAACCCGGAAGGCCTGCTGAAGCAGATCAGGCCGCCGCGGCCGGAGGCCGATCCGGCCGAGCCGCCGACCGACGTCGATCCGCGCAACGTGCCGGCGCCGCCGCGCCGCAGCTGACCGGCGCATGATCCCGGCCGATGGCGGCCGGCCAAACGCTTCCTACATAGGGTTTGCGCGCCCGGCGCGCGGAAGAGAGTGTCCGATGTCGCAGCGATCCGAGACGTGGCAGGCCGATCCCGCGAGGGCCGACCTTGACCTCGACGGCGACACGTTGCGCGAGGAATGCGGCGTCTTCGGCATTTTCGGCCACCCGGACGCCTCGGCCATCACGGCCCTCGGCCTGCACGCCCTGCAGCATCGCGGCCAGGAGGCGGCCGGTATCGTCTCTTTCGACGGGCGCGTCTTCCATTCGGAGAAGAAGCTCGGCCTCGTCGGCGACAGTTTTTCCGACCGCGCCACCATCGAGCGCCTCGAGGGCCTCTCGGCCATCGGCCATGTGCGCTATTCGACAACCGGCGGCACGGTGCTCCGCAACGTGCAGCCGCTCTTCGCCGAGCTCGAGACCGGCGGCTTCGCGGTCGCCCATAACGGCAACCTCACCAACGGCCTGACGCTCCGCCGCAACCTCGTCCGCGACGGCGCCATCTGCCAATCGACCACCGACACCGAGGCCATCGTCCACCTCGTCGCGCGCAGCCGCAAGGGCCGCATCGTCGAGCGCTTCATCGACGCCCTGCGCCAGCTCGAGGGCGCTTATTCGCTCGTCGCCCTCACCAACAAGAAGCTGATCGGCGCGCGCGATCCGCTCGGCATCCGCCCGCTCGTCCTCGGCGAATTGGACGGGCGCTACATCCTCGCCTCCGAGACCTGCGCCCTCGATATCATCGGCGCCCGCTTCGTGCGCGACATCGAGCATGGCGAGCTGGTCGTCATCACCGAGGACGGGATCGAGAGCATCTTCCCGTTCCAGGAGCGCCGCTCGCGCTTCTGCGTCTTCGAATATGTCTATTTCGCCCGGCCGGATTCCTCCGTTGAGGGGC
>DASQLE010000099.1:0-8517 GCA_035630175.1 Beijerinckiaceae bacterium | reverse complement strand
GGCCCGGGCGACAACACCGTAAAGCGCATCCGGCTCGTCGAGGGCGCGCGCCATGAGGCCGTCGAAGGTGAGCCCCATGCCGGCGGCTCCGTCGCCGCGCAGCACGAACATGTTGAGGGTGTTGAAGGGGTCGAAGTTCTGGTTGCCGGCGATGGCCGAGATCTGGGCCGAGAAGGCGCCGCCTTTCGGCGCCTGCGGGTTGACGTAATCGAAATGGCGGAAGCCGGGACCGTATTTGAGGTCGCCGAAGATCGACAGGCCGTGCCCCTCGGTTTCGCTCTCGCTCGCCAAGCCCGGCACTGGCAGGATCGGCGCCAGCGCCGCCGCCCCGGCGCCAACGATAAGGGCACGACGGCTGACGCGCACCCCCTCCCCCTTTGTGGGGGAGGCCGAGTCGCGCAGCGACCGGACGGGGGGTGCAAGCGTAAACGTATCAACGCTGGCGCCGGCACCCCGCTCTCCAACTCTCCCCCACAAGGGAGGAGAGGGCTGGGTGGTGCCTCTCATCGCGCCGCCCCGGCTTTGGCCGCGAGCGCCTCGTCGTACCACCAGACCGTCGGAAAAGACGAGGCGCCGTAGCGCGGCAGCTCTTGCGGCCGCGCGAACCGGCTCCAGCGGGCGGTGCGCTCCTTGTTGTAAGTCCATTGCGGCACGACGTAATGACGAGCGAGCAGCGCCCGGTCGAGGGCGCGCGTGGCGGCTACCAGTTCATCGCGGTCGGGCGCGAAGATCACCCGGTCGATGAGCGCGTCGACGGCCGCATCCTTGATGCCGGCGAGGTTGCGCGAGCCGGGCCGGTCGGCGGCGTCGGAGCCCCAATAATTGCGCTGCTCGTTGCCGGGCGACAGGGACTGCGCCCATCCCGCGGTGACGATGTCGAAATCGAAGGAGCGCACGCGGTTCTGGAACTGCGCGGCGTCGACGAGGCGTAAGGAGACGCCGATGCCGAGCCGCTCGAGCGCCTGCTTGTAGGGCAGCACATAGCGCTCGAAGGACGGGTCGAAGCCGAGGAACTCGACGGTGAGGGGCTCGCCGGTCTTGGCATGGACGAGCTGCCGGCCGCGCTGCTCGTAGCCCGCCTCCTTGAGGAGGTCGAAGGCACGGCGCAGGTTGGCGCGCTGCGCCTCCGCATTGCCGCCGACCGGGTTCCTATAGGGGCTCGTGAACACCTCCGGCGGGAGCTTGTCGCGCAGGCTCTCCAGGATGGCGAGTTCCTTGCCCTGCGGCAAACCTTCGGCGGCGAGCTCGGTGCCTTCGAAAAACGAATCGATGCGCTCGTATTGACCGAAAAAGAGCGTGCGATTGATGTCCTCGTAATCGAACGCGAAGTTGAAGGCGCGGCGCACGCGCTCGTCCTGGAACTTGGGCTTGCGCAGGTTGAACACGAAGGCCTGCATGATGCCGCGCGAGCGCTCTGGAAACTCTTCCAGCACCACTCTCCCGTCGCGCACGGCCGGGAAGTCGTAGGCCGTCGCCCAGTTGCGGGCCACGTTCTCCTGACGGAAATCGAGCTGATCGCCCTTGAACGCCTCCAGCATGACGGTGGCGTCGCGGAAATACTCGCTGCGGATCTCGCCGAAATTGTTCTTGCCGACGTTGACGGGCAGATCCTTGCCCCAATAAGCGGCGACGCGCTCGTACGTCGCCGAGCGGCCGGCTTCAAACCCCTTCAGGCGATAGGGGCCGGAGCCGAGCGGCACCTCCAACGTCGTTTGCGTGACGTCGCGCTTCTTTCCGTCCGGCGCGGTTCCCTCCCACCAGTGCTTCGGCAGGATCGGAAGCTGGCCGACGATCTGCGGCAGCTCGCGGTTGTTCTTCTCGTCGAAGGTGAAGGCGACTTCGCGCTCGCCGGTCTGCTCGGCCCGCGTGACGTTCTTGTAGTAGAAGGCGTATTGCGGGTTGTTCGCCTTGAGGGCCTCGAACGAGAAGATGACGTCGGCGGGCGTCACCGGCGTGCCGTCGTGCCAGCGCGCCGCCGCATGGAGGCGGTAGGTCACCGACGAGAAATCGGCCGGATAGCGCACCGCCTCGGCGAGGAGGCCGTATTCGGTGCCGACCTCGTCCAGCGAGCTCGTCATGAGCGTGTCGTAGATGAGCCCGATGCGATCCTCGAGCTCGCCCTTCACGCCGGCGACGGCGAGGTTGAGGCTGTCGAAGGTGCCCTGAGAGCCGAGCCGCACGACGCCGCCCTTCGGCGCGTTCGGGTTGACGTAGTCGAAATGCTTGAAGCCGGCCGCGTAGCGCGGCTCGCCCAAGAGCGACAGACCGTGGCGCCAGACGGCGTCCTCGGCACGAGCGGGGATCGCCGCGAGGACGAGGACGGCGAAGGCGAGCGGCAGGCGGCGGATCAAGCGCATCTCCGAAGGATACAGAGTACAGAAGTCGGCGGCGAGGTCACGCCGTTCGGTCGCGCCATTTTGTCCGCCTCGCGAAGCTTGGCCAGTCACAACCGGGGCAAGCGCAGCCACCAGCAAGCGCGGCCAAGGACGGCGCGGCGAAGGATCACTTCAATGAACAGGCCGGGGCTGCGCCCGGCCTCGATCACACGCGCGTCGCGAGGTGAGTCAGGGCGTCGGCAGCGGCGGCGGGCTGTCGTGCAGCGTGCGCAGATAAGCGAGGAGGTCGGCCCGCTCGCCGGCCGGGGCGATGCCGGCGAAGGCCATGATGGTGCCGGGGATATGCGCTTTCGGATTCTGGATAAAGGCGTTGAGTTCCTCGAAGCTCCAGTCGCCGCCCTTGGCCTTGAGGGGCCCCGAGTAGTTGAAGCTCGCGATATGAGCCTTCGGACCGCCGACGACGCCGAACAGATTCGGGCCGACCTTATTCGGACCGCCCTTCTCGAAGGTGTGGCAGGCAGCGCATTTCTTGGCCGAGGCTTGGCCTTTGCCGACATCGGCCTTGGCGAGGAGCACCGGCAGCGGCTCGGCGGCCGCCTGCGGCGCCGCGCCGGCGGCGGCTTCCTCCTGCGGCACGGGCAGGTCGTAGCCGGGAATGGCCGGCTTCGTCGGCGAGAAGATGACGCCGCTGAGGAGATGGACGCTCATCGCGAAGAGGAGCACGCCCAGGAGGGCGCCCGCGATCTTGTTGAGCTCGAACGAGTCCATGGCGGTTCTCTGAGACGGGGAAGGCCGATCCGACGAAGTGAGGAGCATGCAAGATGCTCCCGGCGGCGCCTGCTTAGCCGCATGGGCCGGACTTTGACAATGGGCGGCCGCGTTCCCCATGGTCGCAGCGCCCACCTCCCCCTCGATGGGGTCCGCGAAGCGGACCGGGTGGGGGTGGCAGCGCCAACTTTGGAGGTCGCGCTTCCCCCTCACCCGGTCGCGCCTACGGCGCGACTCGGCCTCTCCCGCCAGGGGAGAGGCGACCCATGACATCGCCCCCCCGCCCTGCTAAGCACCGCCGCGCCTGAAAGCCCGGTTCGTCCCGTGTCCGACCCGATCGTCGTCATCCCCGCGCGCCTCGCCGCGACGCGCCTGCCCGACAAGCCGCTCGCCGATCTCCTCGGCGAGCCGATGATCGTGCATGTCTGGCGTCGCGCCGTGGAGGCCGGCATCGGTCCGGTGGCGGTAGCCACGGACGCCCCCGCCATCGCCGAAGCCGTGACGCGCGCCGGCGGCATGGCGGTGCTGACGCGGGCCGACCACGCGTCCGGCTCCGACCGCATCTTCGAGGCCGTCGAGAGGCTCGATCCGGAAGGGCGCCACGACGCGGTGGTCAACGTGCAGGGCGACCTGCCGACCATCGACCCGCGCGCGATCGCGGCCGCGATCCTGCCGCTCGCCGACCCGGCGGTGGACATCGCGACGCTCGCCGCCCTCATCCAGCGCGAGGAGGAGAAGACGGACGCCAACGTGGTCAAAGTCGTCGGCAGCGAGGTCGCGCCGAGCCGCCTTCGCGCCCTCTACTTCACGCGCGCCACGGCGCCCTCGGGAGACGGCCCGCTCTATCACCATATCGGCCTTTACGCCTATCGCCGGCGCGCCCTGGCGCGCTTCGTCGGCCTGCCGCCCTCCCCGCTCGAGCGGCGCGAGCGGCTCGAGCAGCTGCGCGCCCTCGAAGCGGGCTTCCGCATCGACGTCACCATCGTCGACGACGTGCCGCTCGGCGTCGACACGCCGCATGATCTCGACCGCGCCCGCGCCTTTCTGGCCGCCCGGAGACAACCATGACGACGAAGACCATCGCCTTTCAGGGCGAGCCCGGCGCCAACTCGCACATCGCCGCCCAGGAAGTGCATCCGGACTGGCAGCCCCTGCCCTGCGCCACGTTCGAAGACGCTTTCGCCGCGGTCAGCGACGGCGCGGCCGGCCTCGCCATGATTCCGATCGAGAACTCGATCGCCGGACGCGTCGCCGACATCCATCATCTCCTGCCGGCGTCAGGGCTGCACATCGTCGGCGAGCATTTCCTGCCGATCCATTTCCAGCTCATGGCGCTGCCGTCCGCGCATCTCGGCGCCATCCGCACCGTGCACAGCCACGTGCACGCCCTCGGCCAGTGCCGCAAGATCATCCGCAAGCTCGGCCTCAAGGCCGTGGTCGCGGCCGACACGGCCGGCTCCGCACGCGAGATCGCCGAAACGGGCGATGCGACCCGCGCGTCCCTGGCGCCGCGGCTCGCCGCCGACATCTACGGCTTGAAGATCCTCGCCGAGGACGTCGAGGACGAGGCGCACAACACGACGCGCTTCATCATCCTGTCGCGGCAGGCCGGCCGGGCCGCGGCGCCGAACGGCCCCCTGGTGACGAGCTTCGTCTTCATGGTGCGCAACCTCCCGGCCGCGCTCTACAAGGCGCTCGGCGGCTTCGCCACCAACGGCGTCAACATGACCAAGCTCGAGAGCTACATGCTCGAGGGGCGCTTCGTGGCGACGCAGTTCTACGCCGAGGTCGACGGCCATCCCGACGATCCGCCCCTCAAGCGCGCGCTCGAGGAGCTCGCGTTCTTCTCGCGCGAGCTGCACATCCTCGGCGTCTATCCGGCGCACCCGTTCCGCGAGACGATGAAGGCGGCGGGCGAATAGCGCCGGCGCGATTTCATCCCGAGGGCGCCGGGTTATGGTGACCTAGAAGCTTGTCGCGAACTTGGCCCGGAACTGGTGGCGCTCGAAGTTGTCGAGGTCGAGCGGACGGTCGACGCCCGAAGCGCGACCCGTCAGTTGCGGCGTCCAGACCAGGTTGATCGCGGCGCTCTCCGTGATCTTGACGAGGAGCGTCGGGCCGGCGAACAGGCCCCAACCCGTCTGGTCGTCGAGGAAGGCGCCGGCGAACGCGGTCAGCCAGCGCCCCTCAACTCCCGCGAAGATGCGATCCGTGACCTGGTACGTCAGCGCCGCCGAGACGCTCGTGCCCGAGCTGTCGACCCATGCGTCGTCGGGTCCAAATCCTTGCTGCGTAGCGAGCGAATAATTGACGTTCACCGCGGCGTAGAGCGTGTCGGGAATCACGACGGCGTCGAGGAACAGCTTGAACTCGTTGGCATAGGCGCGCACGCGCTCGCCGGAAACGGCGTCGACACGCGCGATGCGCGGCTCCACCGAGACGGTCGCCGCGAGCGGATTGGTCCGCGAGCGCTCGATGAAGCGGTAAGCGACCTCGCCGGAGAAGCCGTCGAAGCGGGTGCTCGTGCGGTTGTCGAGGTCCGGCACCTCGCGGATGCGGTGCGCGGTCACGAACGGCGACAAGGCGATGGCGAAATTGTCTGCAGGAGTATAGCCGATCTGCGTCTTCAGCGTGGGCGACCAGTAGCGCCCGTTCCGCTTGCCGGCGAGGTTGGAGAGTTCGAGCGCGAGCCCGCGATCGCCCTTGTCACCGACGTCGGTCGGGTCCGTGAATCCAAAGATGTCGCCGCCCGGAACCTCGAAACCGGTCTGTTCGGGCGACTCCCTCGAGGGAGTCTGGGCGCGAACCGGCTGGATCGCCGCCATGAGCAATGCGGCGCCAACGAGCGCGGCAGGCAGCTTCGGACAACGCATGGCAGCACCGGATCAACACGACGCCGCCTTGATATCTCGTTAGGGTAAAGAACAGGTAAGCCGGTCCGCGCCAGACGGGATGGGCGGGCCGCGCCTCCCCGCGATCAGGCCGCGCCGTCGAGCCAACCGCGCATCAGGTGATGGGCGATCGCCACCGGCACCGGCCCGCGCAGACCATCGGGGTGGGCGCCCGCCAGCATGGCCGCCACCTCTTCGCGCGCGAACCAGCGGGCGTCCTCCAATTCGCTCCTGTCGACGACGATCTCGTCGCTCAACGCTTCGGCCCGGCAGCCGATCATCAGGTTGGCGGGAAACGGCCAGGGCTGCGAGGCGACGTAATGCACGTCGCCGATGCGCACGCCGGCTTCCTCGAAGGTCTCGCGCCGTACCGCGGCCTCGATGGTCTCGCCCGGCTCGACGAAGCCGGCGAGGCAAGAATACATGCCGGCGACGAAGCGGGACTGCCGGCCGAGGAGGCAGCGCTCGCCGCGCGCGACGAGCATGATGGCGACCGGGTCCGTGCGCGGGAAGTGCTGCGCGCCGCAGGCGGCGCAATCGCGGCGGAAGCCCGAGCAGACGCTCGCCGTCGGCGCACCGCAATTGGCGCAGAAGCGGTGGCGGCCGTGCCAATGCAGCAGCGCTTTCGCCTCGGCCAGGATGCCGAGCTCGTCCGGCGGCACCGCCCCTTGCACGGCGATCGCCCGGAGATCGAGGACCTCGAAGGCGCCGTCGTCCTTGAACAGCTCGGCGGCGGCGGCGTCGAGGAGGGTCGCGAGGACCGGCGCATCCGCCAGGCTGCCGAGGAAGACCTGCTCCCGAAATGCGGCGCGATCCGCATCCTGAACGCGAAGAAGGCCCGTCGCGACCGTGCCGTTGCGGCGCAGGATCGGGATGTCGCCGGCGATGACGACGGTGAGCGCCTTCGGGTCGGCCGCATGACGGGCGACGAGGCCGGCATCGCGCTCCGCGCTGTGGCGGACGAGCGGGTTGCCGATGAATCCGAGACCCTCCGACATGCCGCGCCTCACGCCGCCGCGAACAGAGCGGCCGCCCGCTCGACCAGCGCCGTCGCGGCATGCGCCGGATAGGCCGTGCGAGCCCCGCATCCCCAGACCGGTCCCGGCCAGGCCGGATCGGAGCGGAAGCGCCCGACCACATGCACGTGCAGTTGCGGCACGACGTTGCCGAGCGCCGCGACATTGATCTTGTCGGGCTTGGCGAGGCTTTGCATGACGCGGGTGGCGATGCGCATCTCGCTCATGAGCGTGGCGGCTTCCTCTTCGGACAAGTCGGTCATCTCGCTGGCGCCGTCGCGGCGCGGCACCAGGATGAACCACGGAAAGCGCGCATCGTCCATCAGCAGCACCGACGAGAGCGCGAGGTCGCCGATCGCAACGGTGTCGGCGGCGAGCTGCGGATGGATCGTGAAAGCGGACGACATGGCTCTCCCTTACAGCATGACGCGGCAAGCCGGGCATCCCTTCGCCACAGAAATGAAGCACATCTCGTTCCGCGTGAATTGCGGAAACGGCCGGACAGCGACGAGCGAGGGGTCGGCAACGCCAAGGTTACGCAGACGTAATCAAGTCGCGATCCCCCGGTAAGGTGTCGGGCAGCACGATGGTATCCTCGGCTTGGGGAATGATCGAGGAGAACACCATGAAGCGCTGGATCTTGGCACCTTTGATGGGCGGAGTCCTGCTTGCCAACGCTCTGCCGGCGGCGGCTCAATTCGACGCGGTGCGCCACGACCGCGCCGGAGCCGGCATGAACAGCCGCTTCTCCGCGGAGGATATGGACGCTTTCGCGGAGGCCCGCTTGGCGGCCCTGCGCACGGGCCTCAGGCTTTCCGCCGATCAGGACAAGCTATGGCCTCCCGTCGAAGAGGCCATGCGCCATGCCGCCACTTTGCGGCGCGATCAGATGCGCGCGTGGCGCGAAGGCAGAGGCCGCGACAGTGACGATCTTCCCGCCATGCTGCGCGGCCTGTCCGAGCGGCAGCTGGCGAGCGGTGAGGCGCTCCGGAAGCTGGCCGATGCCGCCGCGCCTCTCTACGCATCCCTCGACGAGGGACAGAAGAGGCGGCTGCGCGTCCTCGCGCGCGGGCTGCGCCCAGGGCGGCATGGAGCGATGGCGCGAAGCTCACGGCGGACGAGGCTGGCACGGCTGGGGCGATCGCGACGGCCGCTGACTGAGCACGATGCCGAAAAGTGAATACCACTTTTCGGACAAACATCCTGCTCAACTTCTTGGAATCGATCACGTTCATGCGTTCTTGATCGATTCGATCAAGAACGCATCGTGATCTGGCGCCTCACGATGCATCGTGACCGAAGGATAGGCTCATGCTTGTGCGATTCGACATCCGACCCGACGGGGAGGGCTGGACGATCTTCGACCGGATCACCAACCAACCGGCCGTTGTCGATGGCTTTCTGTCGGTCGGCCTGGCCTTCCAGGACGCCGACGATCTGGTCGATCTGCTGAATACCCTTGACGTGCTGCGCCGGCAGGCAACGGTGCATTGATCGCAAAGCCGA
>DASQLE010000098.1:0-3601 GCA_035630175.1 Beijerinckiaceae bacterium | reverse complement strand
CTTCAAGGGCACGCCGAACAGGGCCGGCGCTAGATTGACGAGCCAGAGCGGAAACAGCGGCGTCAGGCGCAGAAACAGGAGGTAGGAGAAGGCGTCTTCGCGAAACCCGTCGGCGAGACGCCGCAGGCGCGGCCCGGCGCGCTGCACGAGCACGTCGCCGAGCGCCGTCGAGGCGATCAGGAAGACGATGATCGATCCGACGATCGCCGACAGGATGGCGGCGAGGCCGCCGACGAGCCATCCGAACAGGAAGCCGCCGAAGATCGTCACGAACACGGCCCCGGGCACCGAAAGGGCCACCACACCGACATAGACGAGGACATACAATCCGAGCGCCTGCATCTCGTGGGCGGCGACGAAGGCGCGCAGGTCATCCCGGCGGGCGATCAGGTTCTCGAGCTTGAGCTCCTCGTGTGTGCCCGTGGCGACCACCGCGATCGTGGCCACGATCAGGACGGCGAGCAGAACGCGCGTGAGCGCCCGTGCTCCCGTTCGGCGGTCGTGCTCGTTGACGTCCGTCACGCCCGCCACCCCTCCAGCTGCCCCGGGCACCCTACCGCATCCTGCATCAATTCGATGCACCCGCCCGTCACGGCCTCGTGAGGCACGGGCGCCCGGGGCGGCCTTGCCCCTGACCGCGCCGGCCCTGGCAACGCAGTGGACAGCTATAGCCATGTAGGGATTGATGCCGCCTTACGCACGGCGGTTCCGCCGCGTTGACTTTGCGGTCCCCATCCGCCATAAGCCGCGCCATCGACGCAGCGCCCGGAAACGGGCGCTGACGGTATTTTTGCGAGACAATCGGTGAGCGAACCGGCGGAGGGCGCCTTGCCCGGAGCCGCGCCCCGCATCTTGCGATCGGAGAACAGGCCGTGAAGAGGACGTATCAACCGAGCAAGCTCGTTCGCAAGCGCCGCCACGGCTTTCGGGCGCGCATGGCGACCAAGGGCGGCCGCAAGGTGATCGCGGCGCGCCGCGCCCACGGCCGCAAGCGCCTGTCCGCGTGACGGCCGCCCGATGCGCGGCGGCGGCGCGCGCACCCTTGGGCGCACCCTTGGACGATTGACGAAACGCCCCGAATTCCTGGCTGCCGCCGCCGGCCGCCGCTTCCACACGGAGCGCATGACCCTGCAGGGCCGCCTGCGCGATACGGACGCGCCCGACGGCGCCGGCTTGCGCCTCGGCTTCACGGTCACCAAGAAGGTGGGGCACGCGACCGAGCGTAACCGGATCCGGCGCCGCCTCAGGGCCGCCGCCCGAGAAGCCGGCGCGAGCCACGCCGACACGCCGGCCGACGTGGTCGTGATCGGGCGCCGCGGAGCCCTGTCGGCCGCTTATAGCGCCCTCGTCGCCGACATCGATCGCGCGCTCGGCATCGTGACCCGGCCCAAGGCCGCCGTACCGCAGGGCGCGATGCGCCGTTCCTCCCCTCTTTCGACGGGCGACTCCGGTCGCGATCCTCCCCATGCGTGAAGACAACAAGAACCTTCTCCTGGCCATCGTCCTGTCGGGCGTCGTGCTGATCGCCTGGAACTACTTCTTCGGCATGCCGCTGGGGCTCCAGCAACGTAACGGCGGCCAGGCGCCCATCACCCAGCAGACGCAGCCGCCGGTGCCGGGCCAGCCCTCGCCGAGCCAGGCCGGCGGCCCGTCGGCTCCGATCCCCGGGACGGTGCCGACCGCTCCGGCGGCCGCTCTCGCCGAGACCCGCGAGACAGCGCTGGGGCGGAGCCCGCGCGTCAGCATCGATACGCCCGCCATCCGCGGCTCGATCAGCCTGCGCGGCGGGCGCCTCGACGACATCGCCCTCAAGAACTACCGCGAGACCGTCGATCCGCGCAGCCCGAACATCGTTCTGTTCTCGCCGTCGGGCAGCCCGAACCCGCACTACGCAGAGTTCGGCTGGGTCGGCGCCGTGCCCGGCGCGTTGCCGACCGCCGACACCGTCTGGACCGCCGACGCCCAGACCCTGACGCCCGCAGGTCCGGTGGCGCTCACCTGGGACAACGGCCAGGGGCTCGTCTTCCGGCGCGAGATCGGCGTCGACGCGCGCTCGATGTTCACAATCCGCGACTCGGTCGAGAACCGGACGGGGGCGCCCGTCACGGTGCATCCCTACGGGCTCGTCTCCCGTCACGGCAAGCCGACCACGCTCGGCTATTACGTTCTGCACGAGGGCCTGATCGGCGTCCTCGGCGACCAGGGCCTGCAGGAATACACCTACGACAACGTCGAGAAGGAGCCGCCCCTCGTCGGGCAGGCGACTCGCGGCAAGGCCTGGAACGGCGCCGTCGGGGGCTTCGTCGGCATCACGGACAAGTATTGGGCGGCGGCCGTCGTCCCCGATCAAAGCCAGCCCTACCAGGGCAGCTTCACGATGCGCCAGGACGGCGCCGCCAAGATCTACCAGGCCAACATGCTCGGCGATCCCAAGACGCTGGCGCCTGGCGCCAGCGCCGAGGCGACGAGCCGCCTGTTCGCCGGCGCCAAGGAAACGGCGACCGTCGACGCCTACAAGGACGATCTCGGCATCAAGAACTTCGACCTCCTGATCGACTGGGGCTGGTTCTACTTCATCACCAAGCCGCTCTTTACGCTGCTCGACTTCTTCTATCGCCTGTTCGGCAATTTCGGCGTCGCCATCCTTCTGGTGACGGTGCTGATCAAGATCGTCTTCCTGCCGCTCGCCAACAAGAGCTACCGCTCCATGGCCAAGATGAAGGCCGTGCAGCCGGAGATGCTCGCCATCCGCGAACGTTACGCGGACGACAAGATGAAGCAGCAGCAGGCCATGATGGAGCTCTACAAGAAGGAGAAGATCAATCCGGTCGCCGGCTGCTGGCCGGTGCTGATCCAGATCCCGGTCTTCTTCGCGCTCTACAAGGTGCTGTTCGTCACCATCGAGATGCGGCACGCGCCGTTCTTCGGCTGGATCCGCGACCTCGCCGCGCCCGATCCGACCTCGATCTTCAACCTGTTCGGGCTGCTGCCCTACAGCGTGCCCGATTTCCTGCTCGTCGGCGTATGGCCGCTCATCATGGGCGTCACGATGTGGCTGCAGATGAAGATGAACCCCGAACCGCCGGATCCGATCCAGAAGCAGATGTTCGCCTGGATGCCCGTGATCTTCACCTTCATGCTGGCGTCCTTCCCGGCCGGCCTCGTCATCTACTGGGCCTGGAACAACTTTCTGTCGATCCTGCAGCAATATTTCATCATGAAGCGCAACGGCGTGAAGGTGGAGTTGTGGGACAACCTCAGAGGCCTGTTTCCCAAGAAAGCGCCGGCCAAAGGCTAGAGCTTGATGCCGAGAAGCATGTCCTCGGACCTGATCCGAGGATGGACCCACACCCGGATCAAGTCCGGGTGTAAGCTTTTCCGAAGAACATCATGCTCAACTCTTTGGAATCGACCACGATCATGCGATTTCATTGATTCAGTCAAACGCATCGTGATCTGAGGCGCTCCGTTCGCGGCGGCGCCCGGCGCGCAAGGGGCGCCTCTTCGTTTGGTTGGCGAGCCGTTAACAGCGGCTTCAAACTTTTTTGCTTAGTTCCCTCTGCTTTTTGCTTGAGCAGGGGTTTTTTGATGCGCATCAGAA
>DASQLE010000097.1:0-4501 GCA_035630175.1 Beijerinckiaceae bacterium | reverse complement strand
CGCCGGGGAAGACGAACTGGCCGGGCATGAAGGCGAGGGCGGCGTGGCGGCGGCCCATGAGGACCTTCGGCTCCGGCCCGCTGCGGTCGAGGACGATGAGCGTGGCTGCGTCGCGCGGCCGGACATTCGGCCAGCGGCGCTCGCGCTCGGCGGAGGTGAGGCGCTGCGTCAGTTGCGCGCCGCGGCCGGACATGTCCGGCGCCGGCTCGATCGCGCTGCCGGACCGCGCGCGCGCCTCGCTCACGGTGCACCCCGCGACGGCTCTGCCGCGCGCCGCTCGCGGGCGTCGCCGAAGCCGTGCATGCCGAGCGCGTATTGCAGGCCGACGACGGCGCCCTTGGCCGGCTGCAGGAGGGCGAGCGAAAGCACGAGCGCGAGCGCCGGCCACAGGGCGAGGTGCAGCCAGAGCGGCGTCTCGAAGCGGGTCTCGGCCATCAAGATGAACCAGCCGAGCAGATGGCCGACGACGAAGATGACGATATAGGGCGGCAGGTCGTCGGCACGCTGGTGATGCAATTCGGCGCCGCAGGCCTGACAGGATTCGGCGACCCGGAGGAAGCGCGCGAACAGCGCGCCGCCGCCGCAGGCCGGGCAGCAGCCAGCGAGGCCGCGCGCGACCGCCGTCGGCCAACCCGCATCGTCAGGCATGTCTCTGCTCATTCGTCCAGCGGGCTCCAGCTATGTGTCGCGACGCGCTTCTCGTCGTTGCCGCGCCGGGCGCGTTGCCCCTTGACGCGCGGCGTGATCTTGCCGGGGCTGGGTTTTCTTGCGAGAGGCCTTGTGCTCCGACGGCGCGGGGCCGTCCGCCTTCCCGCCGCGTCCATCTTTACGGGATCGACTCTCGCTTGTCGGTGGTCGCGTCTTGCTGGGAGCTGCGTCCGCCGCACGCGACGATGCTTTAGCGCCGCGGCGCCCTCTGCCGGGCTTGGCAGTCATGCTGCCGTCGGAGAGGACCTCGAAACGCAGCGCGCCCGCCACCGGCGCCGCCTCGATGAGGCGAACCGACACTGGATCACCGAGCCGATACGTCTCGCCGGTGCGGTCGCCGACAAGCGCGTGATGACCCTCGTCGAAGCGGTAGTAATCGGCGCCGATGGTGGCGGCCGGCACGAAGCCGTCGGCGCCGGTCTCGGCGAGCTTGATGAACATGCCCGAGCGGACGACGCCCGAGATGCGGCCCTCGAAGGTCGCCCCGATGCGGTCGGCGAGGTGGTGCGCGATGAGGCGGTCGACGGTCTCACGCTCGGCCGCCATGGCCCGCCGCTCGGCCGCCGAGATGCGGGCCCCGATCTCGGCGAGCTGCTCGCGGGTGGTGCTGGTGGGCAGGCCGTCGTCGCCGAGCTTCAAGGCGCGGATCAGCGCCCGGTGCACGATGAGATCGGCATAGCGCCGAATCGGCGACGTGAAGTGCGCGTAGCGGCGCAGGTTGAGGCCGAAATGGCCGTAATTCTCGGCGGCGTATTCGGCCTGCGCCTGCGAGCGCAGCACGACCTCGTTGATGAAGGTTTGGTGCTCGGAGCCTTCGACGCGGGAAAGGATGCGGTTGAACAGGGCCGGCTTGAGCGCGCCGTCCTTCGGCAGCTTCATGCCGATCGAGGCCAGCACCTCGCCCAACGTGCGCATCTTCTCGAAGGACGGCTCGTCATGCACCCGATAGACGAGCGGCGAGCCGGCCTGCTCCAGGGTTTCGGCCGCCGCCACGTTGGCGAGGATCATGAACTCCTCGATGAGCCGGTGCGCGTCGAGGCGCTCGGGCACGAGCACGCGGTCGACCGTGCCGTCCTCTTTCAGGAGGATCTTGCGCTCCGGCAGATCGAGGGCAAGCGGTTCGCGTGTATCGCGCGCCCGTTTCACGCAAGCATAGGCGGCCCAGAGCGGTTTCAGCACCGGCTCCAGCAGCGGGCCCGTGGTGTCGTCGGCTCGGCCGTCGATGGCGCCTTGCGCCTGCCCGTAGGAGAGCTTCGCGGCCGAGCGCATGAGCACGCGATGGAACGTGTGGCGGCGCTTGCGCCCGTCGGCGCCGATGATCATGCGCAACGCGAGCGCCGGGCGAGGCTCCCGCGGGCGCAGCGAGCAGAGATCGTTCGAGATGCGCTCGGGCAGCATCGGCACGACGCGGTCGGGGAAATAGACCGAATTGCCGCGCTCCACGGCCTCTTGATCGAGAGCGGAGCCGGGCCGCACATAGGCGGCGACATCAGCGATAGCGACCGTGACGACGTAGCCGCCGGGATTGGCCGGATCGTCGTCGGCAACCGCGTGCACGGCGTCGTCGTGGTCCTTGGCGTCGGGCGGGTCGATGGTGACGAGTGGCAGCGCTCGCCAATCCTCGCGGCCGGCCGGCGTCGCCGGCTCCGCCCGCTCCGCCTCGGCCAGCGCACTTTCGGGAAAAACGTGCGGAATGGCATGGGCGTGGATGGCGACTAGGCTGACCGCCTTTTCCGATTTCAACGAGCCGAGGCGGTCGCGCACGGTCGCGTGCGCAAGCCCGTAGCGGCCGTGCTTGGCGACTGTC
Organism: Beijerinckiaceae bacterium; assembly: GCA_035630175.1. Taxonomy (GTDB): domain Bacteria; phylum Pseudomonadota; class Alphaproteobacteria; order Rhizobiales; family Beijerinckiaceae; genus JAJKJG01. The sequence goes on along the minus strand of DASQLE010000097.1, from coordinate 1,986 downwards.
GCGGCGACGAGGTCGCCGTCCTCCGCCTCGCCCTCGTCGCCGGCCGCAACGACGAGCTCGCGCCCTTGCGATTTTTTGTCGACCGGCACGAGCCGGCCGCCGCCGGCGGGGAGGGCGCGGAAGATGCCGAGCACCTGCGCCTTGTGCTTGGCGATGATCTTGATGACGCGGCCGCTATAGCGGACGTGCTCGTCGTGTCCGTGCGGCGTCAGGCGGAGCAGCGCGCGGTCGCCGACGCCCGGCACCGGCTGGCCGGGCCGGCCCTTGGCCGGCACCGTGACGACGATGCGCGGCGCGGCGCCTCCATCGGCGTCCCACTCGGCCGGCGCGGCGACAAGCTCGCCGTCGCGGTCGCGGCCGGTGATATCGGCGAGGAGGACGGGCGGCAGCCGGTCCGCCTTGTGCAGCGCCTTGCGGCGGCGGTTGACGGCGCCCTCGGCTTCGAGATCGCCGAGCATCTGCTTCAGCCAGATACGGTCGCCGCCCCCGATGCCGAAGGCGCGCGCGATCTCGCGCTTGCCGACCTTGCCGGTGGCGCGGGCGATATAGGCGGCGACCTCGTCCTTGGAGGGGAGGGGCCGCGGGGTGTTGGGATTGCGTTTAGGCAACTAGAGCTTTCGTTTACAGTTTCGGCGGCGGTGCCGGCCGCCGCAAGGGTCCAAGAGGGGAAGTGACCCCCATAAATGGGGTGCTTTGGGCCGAAAACCAACCGAAAGGAAGCGGGTGTTTGTCGGCCAATGGCCCCGACCCGCCCTCGGCCTAGTCGTCGATCATCAAGCGGTCCGTCACCGGAATGGCAATCGCGAATGGAGCGCCGCTGTCCTTAACCGGGCCTTCACCGCCTTCGCGCAAGCTGCGGAGCGTCGCGTTGCGTAGGACGACCCCGGTGCTGGTGAACAGGGACAGATTGTGGTGGGTGGCCACGGCCGCAGTGATCGCGGCGAACGCGCTCCTGTTGACGACGGCCCATCTCGCGCAGGCGCCGCTCGAACCGTTCGCGCGTTGGGCGCTTCGCGCCGCGGTCTCGTATTAAGACCTGACGGGACGCCAAGCTTGGTATGACTCGGTCGAAGATGAAAGGCCGGAGCGGGCGGCTCCGGCCAGTCGACTGCGTAAGGGCGGCCGGGAGGAAGCTCAGGCCGAGTAGTACATGACGTATTCGACCGGGTGCGGGGTCATCTCGAAACGGGCGACCTCGGTCATCTTGAGCTCGATGTAGCTGTCGATGAAATCGTCGTTGAAGACGCCGCCGGCTTTCAAGAAGGTACGGTCGCGGTCGAGCGAGGCGAGCGCCTCGCGCAAGCTCCCGCACACGGTCGGGATCTTCTTGAGCTCGCGGGGCGGCAGATCGTAAAGGTCCTTGTCCATGGCCTGGCCGGGATCGATCTTGTTGGTGATGCCGTCGAGGCCGGCCATGAGCATCGCCGCGAAGGCGAGATAGGGATTGGCGGTCGGATCGGGGAAGCGGACCTCGACGCGCTTGGCCTTGGGCGAGGTTGTCCACGGGATGCGGCACGAGGCCGAGCGGTTGCGCGCCGAATAAGCGAGCAGCACCGGCGCTTCGAATCCGGGCACCAGCCGCTTGTAGGAATTCGTCGTCGGGTTGGTGAAGGCGTTGATTGCCTTGGCATGCTTGATGACGCCGGCGATGTAAGACAGGCAGGTTTCCGAGAGGTCGGAATATTTATTGCCGGCAAAAATCGGCTTGTCCCCCTTCCAGATCGACTGGTGGCAATGCATGCCCGAGCCATTATCGCCGTAGATCGGCTTCGGCATGAAGGTCGCGGTCTTGCCGTAGATATTGGCGACCTGGTGGATGCAGTATTTGTAGATCTGCATCTGGTCGGCCATGAGGGTGAGCGGTGCGAACGTCAAGCCAAGCTCGTGCTGGGCGGATGCCACCTCATGGTGATGCTTCTCCACCTTGCAGCCCATCTTGGCCATGGCGGAGAGCATTTCCGAGCGCATGTCCTGCGCCGAGTCCTG
>DASQLE010000096.1:0-9009 GCA_035630175.1 Beijerinckiaceae bacterium | reverse complement strand
GATCGGCGCGCTCATGCTGATCTCGGCCAATGACTTGATCGCGCTGTATCTCGGCCTCGAGCTTCTGAGCCTTTCCTCCTACGTCATCGCGTCCTTCGACCGCGACAACCTCCGCTCCTCCGAGGCGGGGCTGAAATACTTCGTGCTCGGCGCCCTATCGTCCGGCATGCTGCTCTACGGCGCGTCGCTGGTCTACGGCTTCACCGGCACCGTGTCGTTTCCACCCATCGCCGCGGCTGCGCAGGGCGATGTCGGTCTCGGGCTGATCCTCGGCCTCGTCTTCGTGTCCGCCGGCGTTGCCTTCAAGATCTCGGCCGTGCCCTTCCATATGTGGACGCCGGACGTCTACGAGGGCTCGCCGACGCCGGTGACGGCGTTCTTCGCAGCCGCCCCGAAGCTGGCCGCCATGGCCATGGCCGTGCGCGTCTTCGCGGGCGCTTTTCCGGGCATCACCGGACAATGGCAGCAGATCGTCATCTTTATCTCTATCGCCTCGATGGCGCTCGGCTCCTTCGCGGCGATCGGCCAGCGCAACATCAAGCGCCTGATGGCCTATTCCTCGATTGCCAATGTCGGTTACGCGCTCCTGGGCCTGGCCGCCGGAACCGTGCAGGGCGTGCAGGGCGTCGCTATCTACATGGCGATCTATCTCGCCATGACCCTTGGCGCCTTCGCCTGCATCCTCGCCATGCGCCGCCAGAACCTGATGTACGAGAACGTCGAGGATCTCTCCGGCCTCGCGCGCACGCACCCGGTGATCGCCTTCTGCTTCGCGGCCATGCTGTTCTCGCTGGCCGGCATCCCGCCGCTCGCCGGCTTCTTCGCCAAGCTCTACGTCTTCGCCGCCGCTATCGAGGCGGGGCTCTTCGTCCTGGTCGTGATCGCCGCCGTCACCACGGTGATCGGCGCGTATTATTACATCCGCATCGTCAAGGTCATGTATTTCGACGAGCCGGTCGGCGCGTTCGAGCCGATGCCCCTGAATCTCAAGCTGGTGCTCGCGCCGACCACCGCTTTGGTGCTGCTGTTCTTCCTTCCCGGCATCCCGTCATGGATCGTCGGCGCGGCCGACGCCGCCGCCCGGTCGCTGTTCTGACGTGCGTCTCGCGCCCGAAGCTCACGCCGCCGGCTATCGGCTGTTCGCCTGCGACGCGACGCAGTCCACCAACGACGACGCCGCTTCTGCGGCGCGGGACGGCGATGCAGGCCGGCTATGGATCGTCGCCGGCGAGCAGCGGGCGGGGAGGGGACGTCACGGCCGGCCATGGGTGTCGCCGCGCGGCAACCTCTACGCCAGCCTCCTGTTGGTCGATCCGTGCGAGCCGGCCGTCGCGCCGCAGCTCGGCTTCATCGCCGGCCTCGCGCTGCACGAGGCGGTCGCCGCCGAGACCGGCCTCGCACCCCCGCGCCTCGCGCTCAAATGGCCCAACGACCTTCTCCTCGACGGCGTCAAGACCGCCGGCCTCCTGCTCGAAGGACATCGGGCCCGCGGCGGCGGCTTCGCGGTGGTGATCGGCTTCGGCGTCAATGTCGCGGCCGCGCCCAGTGACGCCGCCTATCCGGCCAAGGCCCTCAGCTCCGCCGCGGACGTGCTCTCGGCGGAGGCGTTGTTCCGCACCCTGTCGCGCTGCATGGCCGAGCGCGTCGAAGCCTGGCGCGGTGCACGCGCGCACGACGCCGGCGAGGCGTTCCGCGCCGTTCGCGCAGAATGGTTGGCGCGCGCGGCCGGGCTCGGCGAGACGGTGACGGTGCGCTTGCCGTCGGGGGCGCGTAGCGGCTCGTTCCAGGGGCTCGACGAGGCCGGCCGGCTGCGGCTCCGCACGTCGGCGGGAGCGGAACTGATCGACGCCGGCGATCTCTTCTTCCCCGCCTCGCCGACAGCCGCCGTCCCGGCCGCCGCTCCGAGACCTTGAGAGAAGCGGATGGCGCCTTCTCGAGACGAGCTTGTCTTCGTTCCGCTCGGCGGTCTCGGCGAGATCGGCATGAACGCCGCCCTCTACGGGGTCGGGCCGCAAGGCCGGCGCCAATGGATCCTGGTCGATTGCGGCATGGGCTTCGCCGCCGAGGAGCACCTGCCCGGCGTCGACCTCATGTACCCCGATCTCAGCTATATCGAGGCAGACAAGAAGAACCTCCTCGGCATCGTCATCACGCATGCCCACGAGGATCACATCGGCGCCCTCGCCGAGCTGTGGCCGCGCCTCGGCGCGCCGGTCTACGCGACCCGCTTCGCCATCGGCCTCCTCGAGACGCGCCGGCTTTCCGAGCCGGGCGCGCCTAAGATCCCGTTGCACCAGGTCGCCCCCGGCCGTCGCTTCGCCTTGGGTCCGTTCGACATCGAATACGTTCCCGTCGCCCACTCGATCCCGGAATCAAACGCGCTCGCCATCCGCACGCCGCACGGGCTCGTCCTGCATACGGGCGACTGGAAGCTGGACGATACGCCGTATGTCGGCAGCACCACGGACGAGTCCCGGTTCCGCGCCCTCGGCGACGAAGGCGTGCTGGCGCTCGTCGGCGATTCCACCAACGTCGTCCGGGAGGGCCGCAGCCCGAGCGAGAGCGACGTCGCGAAGCGGCTCGCCGAATTGATCGCCGCCGCGCCGCACCGCGTCGCCGTCACCACCTTCGCGTCCAACGTCGCGCGGCTCAAGGCCGTGGCGGCGGCGGCCGAGGCATGCGGCCGCGAGGCCGTGCTCGTCGGCCGCGCCATGGACCGGGTCGCCGAGGTGGCGTCGGAATGCGGCTATCTCGACGGCGTGCCCGAATTCCGGCCGCCCAACGCCTATGGCTACTTCCCACGCGACAAGGTGGTGGCGCTCCTGACCGGCTCGCAGGGCGAGCCCCGCGCCGCGCTGGCGCGCGTCGCCGACGACGAGCATCCCGAAGTGGCGCTGTCGCCGGGCGACCAGGTGATCTTCTCCTCGCGCACCATCCCGGGCAACGAGAAGGAGGTCGGCCGCATCGTCAACACGCTCCTGCGCCGCGGCATCGACGTCATCACCGACCGCACCGAGCTCGTGCATGTGTCCGGCCATCCGCGCCGCGACGAGCTCGCCGCCATGTATCGCTGGACGCGTCCGCGCATTGCTGTCCCGGCCCATGGCGAGGATCTGCACCTCGCCGAGCACGCCGCCTTCGCGCGGGCGCAGGGCGTGCAGGAGGTGGTGCGCGCCCGCAACGGCTCCGTCGTGCGCCTCGCGCCGGGACCTGCCGCGATCGTCGGCGAGGTTCCGTTCGGGCGCCTCTACAAGGACGGCGACATCGTCGTCGGCGCCGCCGAGCGCGCCATGCCGGAGCGGCGCAAGCTTTCCTTTGCCGGCATCGTGTCGGTGGCGATCGCCATCGACGAGCGCGGCGAGGTCGCCGGCGATCCCGTGATCGAGGTCATGGGCCTGCCCGCCAAGAGCCGCCGCGGCGACTCGATCCCGGACCTCGTCGCCGACGCGGTCGGCGACGTTCTCGACGGCATGCCGCGCGGGCGGCGCCGCGACCCGGAGGCGGTCGAGCAGGCGGTGGTGCGCGCCGTCCGCAGCACCGTGCAGGGGGTGTGGGGCAAGAAGCCCGCATGCCATGTCCTCGTCGTTGAGGTATGAAGCCCCTTCACAGGGAGTTTTCGGTATCGCCATGATCGGTCGCTTGAACCACGTCGCCATCGCCGTGACGGATCTCGCCGCGGCAGTGCGCGTCTATGGCGACACCCTCGGGGCCGAGGTGTCGGCGCCGGTCGCGCTGCCCGAGCATGGCGTGACCGTCGTCTTCGTGGCTCTGCCGAACACCAAGATCGAGCTCCTCGAGCCGCTCGGGGAGCGGTCGCCGATCCGGCCCTTCCTCGATCGCAACCCGAACGGCGGCATGCATCACGTCTGCTACGAGGTCGACGATATCGAGACGGCGCGCGATCGGCTGGTCGCGGCAGGCGCCCGCGCGCTCGGCGCGCCTGCGATCGGGGCGCACGGCAAGCCGGTGCTGTTCCTGCACCCGAAGGACTTCTGCGGCACGCTGGTCGAGCTGGAACAGGCCTGATCGGATCCCGCCATGCGCATCGTCGAAGCGGTGACGCGATCGCTCGCGGCGACCCTCGTGGTCGTGACGGGGCTGTCCGGAGCGGCCATCGCTCTAGGAGTGGCGACGTTCGGCCTGAGCCTGACGGGGGCCCTGGCGCTCTACTTCCTGGTCTGGTGGACGACGCTGTTCGCCGTGCTGCCGTTCGGGGTGCGCAGCCAGGCAGAAGCCGGCGATGTGACGCCCGGCAGCGATCCGGGCGCGCCGGCCTTGCCGGCGCTGCGGGAAAAGGCGGTGTTGACGAGCCTTGCGGCCGCTCTCGTCTTCACGCTCGTTGCTTGGCTCCTGCCGCTGGCCGGGCTGTAGGAGGGTGCGCAAACAAAAAAGCAAGGCATACGCCTTGCTCAATCGGCCTTTCGGCCTAACCCTGGCTTGTACGATAAGCCGTCGCCAGCGAGGCGAACGGGGTTTTTTGTTCCTCCCGAGACTCGGCCGACGCCTTTCCACAAGGCCGAAAAAGACGTTTGGCTGGAAGCACCTGTAGCCGGCCCGCGGGGCTTTGTCACGTCCCTGGGGGCAGCTGAGAATGAAGATTTTCCGGCACCGATGCGCCGGTCGTCGCCGGCGAGCCGGCGCGGCCGCATCGGCTTGTCTTTTCGTCGCCCATTGTATTGTGTGCCCGTCCTGAATCGCCGCTCACGTCAGCTGCCGTCCCGCTCCTGCCAAAAGGCGTCTTGATGCGTCTCAGCCGTTATTTCTTGCCGATCCTGCGGGACACCCCGAAGGAGGCCGAGATCGTCTCGCACCGGCTGATGCTGCGGGCCGGGCTCATCCGGCAGCAGGCGGCCGGCATCTATGCCTGGCTGCCGCTCGGCCTGCGCGTCCTCGACAAGATCAACGCCGTCATCCGCGAGGAGCAGGACCGCGCCGGCGCCGTCGAGATCCTCATGCCGACGGTCCAGTCGGCCGATCTGTGGCGCGAGTCCGGGCGTTACGACGCCTACGGCAAGGAGATGCTGCGCATCCGCGACCGCCACGAGCGCGACATGCTCTACGGGCCGACCAACGAGGAGATGGTCACGGACATCTTCCGGACCTACGTCAAGTCCTACAAGGATCTGCCGCTCAACCTCTACCACATCCAATGGAAGTTCCGCGACGAGGTGCGGCCGCGCTTCGGCGTCATGCGCTCGCGCGAGTTCCTCATGAAGGACGCCTATTCCTTCGATCTCGACCAGGCCGGCGCGCGCCACGCCTATAACCGCATGTTCGTCGCCTATCTGCGCACCTTCGCGCGCTTGGGCCTGAAGGCGATCCCCATGCGCGCCGATACCGGACCGATCGGCGGCGATCTCAGCCACGAGTTCATCATCCTCGCCGCGACCGGCGAGAGCGAGGTCTTCTCGCACACGGACTATCTCGATTTTCCCGTACCCGGCCCCGAGACCGATTTCGACGACGTCGCCGGCCTGCAAGCCCTCGTCGACCGCTGGACCTCGCTCTATGCGGCGACCTCGGAGAAGCACGACGAGCGCGCCTTCGCGGCGCTGCCGGACGACAAGAAGGTGTCGGCGCGCGGCATCGAGGTCGGCCATATCTTTTATTTCGGCACCAAATATTCCGAGCCGATGGGCGCCACCGTCACGGGGCCCGACGGCCAGGAGCGCCCGGTGCATATGGGCTCCTACGGCATCGGCCCGAGCCGGCTCGTCGCCGCCATCATCGAGGCGAGCCACGACGACAACGGCATCGTCTGGCCGGAGCCGGTGGCGCCGTTCGAGGCGACCGTGCTCAATCTCAAGACCGGCGACCGCGCCACCGACGCCGCCTGCGAGACCCTCTACCGCGATCTGGCGGCAGCCGGTCGCGACGTCCTCTACGACGACCGCGACGAGCGCCCCGGCGCCAAGTTCGCTACCGCCGATCTCATCGGCGTGCCCTGGCAGATCATCGTCGGGCCGAAAAGCCTCGCCGACGGCAAGGCCGAGGTGAAGCGGCGCAGCAGCGGCGAGCGGCAGTTGCTGCCCTTGGGCGAGGTCGTGGCTCGGCTGCAGACACGATGACTGACGCGCAGGAGCGCCCAATCTCACCTCTCCCCGCTTGCGGGGAGAGAGCCTCGCCCGCCTTGCCGGGGGCGAGGCGAGCGCAGCGTCAGCGAAGCGAAGGTGAGGGGGCGTCGACGGCAGAGCGGACGCGTCTGCGCTCCCTCGCCCTCGCCCTGCGGCCTCGCTCCGTCCGCCAACTCGCGGACGGAGCCCTCTCCCCGCCAGCGGGGAGAGGAGGATCTATCCTATGAGCACCGCAACCAAGCGCACCGGCACGCGCCCGTTCGCCGCCTTCGAATGGATGCTCGCCGGACGCTACCTGCGCACGCGCCGGCGCGAGGGCTTCGTCTCGGTGATCGCCGGATTCTCGTTCCTCGGCATCATGCTCGGCGTCGCGACGCTCATCGTCGTGCTGTCGGTCATGAACGGCTTCCGCAAGGAGCTGCTCGACAAGATCGTCGGCATCAACGGCCACATGTTCGTGGCGCCGATCGACCGGCCGCTGACCGATTACGCCGAGGTCGCCGACCGCATCGCCAAGCTGCCCGGCGTGCGCCGGGCCATCCCCCTCGTCGAGGGGCAAGCCTTCGCGTCGTCGCAATACAACGGCAGCGGCGTGCTCGTGCGCGGCGTGCGCGGCAGCGACATGCAGCGCATCGAGGCGGTTTCCGGGAACCTGCGCCAGGGCACCCTCAAGGATTTCGACACGGCCGGCGGCGTCGCCGTCGGCAAGCGGCTCGCCGAGAGCCTGAGCCTGCAGGTCGGCGACACCATCACGTTGATCACGCCGCGCGGGGCGGCGACGCCGTTCGGCACGGCGCCGCGCATCAAGGGCTATCCGGTCGCCGCCGTGTTCGAGCTCGGCATGTCCGAGTTCGACGCCACCTTCATGTTCATGCCGCTCGTCGAGGCGCAGGCCTATTTCAACCGCGAAGGCGACGTCAACCTGATCGAGGTGTTCCTCGCCGATGCCGACCGCGTCGACGAGGCGCGCGCGGCCATCGACGGGGCGGTCGAGCGCCCGATCGTGCTCACCGACTGGCGGCAGCGCAACCGCACCTTCTTCGCGGCGCTCGAGGTGGAGCGCAACGTCATGTTCCTCATCCTGACGTTGATCGTCCTGGTCGCGGCGCTCAACATCATCTCCGGCCTGATCATGCTGGTGAAGGACAAGAGCGAAGACATCGCCATCCTGCGCACCATGGGCGCCACGCGCGGCGCCGTCATGCGCGTCTTCCTCATCACCGGCGCCTCCATCGGCATCGTCGGCACCCTGGCCGGCTTCGCCCTCGGGCTCGTCCTGGCCCTCAACGTCGAGAGCATCCGGCAGGTGATCGCGCGCCTGACCAATTCCAACCTGTTTCCGGCCGAGCTGTATTTCCTCAGCCGCCTGCCGGCCGATGTCGATCCGACCGAGGTCGGCACGATCGTGGTCATGGCGATCGTCCTGTCCCTTCTCGCCACCCTTTATCCATCGTGGCGGGCGGCGCGGCTCGATCCCGTCCAGGCGCTCCGCTACGGATGACCGCCATGGCGCCGCCGCACGAGCCGGCCCTTTGCCTGTCGAGGGTGGAACGCCGCTACCCGCAAGGGGACGGCTTCCTCGAGATTCTGCGCGGCGCGGAGCTTCGCGTCATGCCGGGTGAGATCGTCGCCCTCGTGGCGGCGTCCGGCACCGGCAAATCGACCCTCCTGCACGTCGCCGGCCTGCTCGAGAAGCCGGATGGCGGCGAGGTGCTCGTCGGCGGCCAGCCGACAGCCGCCATGGACGATGCCGGGCGCACGCGCCTGCGCCGCGAGGAGATCGGCTTCGTCTACCAATTCCATCATCTCCTGCCCGAATTCTCCGCCCTCGAGAACGTAGTCATGCCGCAGCTCATCCGTGGGCTCGCGGCGAGCGAAGCGCGCGAGCGCGCCCGCCAGCTTCTCGATTTCCTCGGCCTCGCCAAGCGCCTCGACCATCGCCCCGCTGAATTGTCGGGCGGCGAGCAGCAGCGCGTCGCCATCGCGCGGGCGGTCGCCAACGCGCCGCGCGTGCTCCTCGCCGACGAGCCGACCGGCAATCTCGACCCGCAGACCGCCGGCCATGTCTTCGGGACCCTCGTGTCCATCGTGCGCGCCTCCGGCCTCGCGGCGCTCATCGCCACCCACAACATGGACCTCGCCGCCCGCATGGACCGGCGCGTCACGATCCGCGACCGGCTCGTCGCCGAGCTCGATTGAGCGGCGGACGTCCGGAGAGCGCCTCGGCACATGTCGGGCTGTCCACAATCTGCTAGCCTGCCGCTCTCGACTCCTGGCCTGTTCCGGCGATTCATGCCGGCCCGGAGCCATCATGAGCAATGGCTGGGAATCGGAAGGATTGGGGAAGCGGATGGCGCGTGTGTTGTCGGAGGTCGGGTTCGTGCATCTGCACGTGCACTCCTCCTATTCGCTCCTCGAAGGCGCCCTGAAGGTCGCCGACCTCGCCAAGCTCGCGGCGGCCGACCGGCAGCCGGCCCTGGCCCTGACCGACACCAATAACCTCTTCGGCGCCCTCGAATTTTCCGAGAAGCTGTCTGGGTTCGGCATCCAGCCGATCGCCGGCATGCAGCTCTCCGTCCTGTTCGAGGAGCCGGACCCCGTCGCCCGGCAGGCGGCGCCCGCAGCGACGGACGTGGTTCTCCTGGCGCAGAGCGAGGAGGGCTACGGCAACCTCATGCGCCTCGCCAGTCGCGCTTATTTCGACAACCCGCTCGGCGACGCGCCGCGCATCATGGCGCCGGTCCTGTCGGAGGCGGCGGCCGGTCTGATCGCGCTGACCGGGGGGCTTTCCGGACCGCTCGACACGGCCTTGCGGGACGGGCGCCGGGACGTCGCGGCGGCGCGCCTCGCGCTGCTGCACAAGGCCTTCGGCGATCGCCTCTACGTGGAGGTGCAGCGCCACGGCCTCGACGAGGAGCGGCACGTGGAGGCGGAG
>DASQLE010000095.1:0-9613 GCA_035630175.1 Beijerinckiaceae bacterium | reverse complement strand
GGTGAAGACCCAGAAGGGCATCCAGATCGAGCATCAGGTGGTCGACGGCGCCAATCACTTCTTCGACGGCAAGGTCGAGGATTTGATGACGACCGTCGACCGCTACCTGGACAAGAAGATCGGCAAGGTCGAAGCCGCGGCATGACCATGACGTCGTGGTCGGCTTGACCCAACCGTCTCGTTCCGTATGGGGCGCCCTTCGGTCCTGAGGTCCTCGGCTCTTCGCGCTCGCGCTCCGGTCGCGGCTGACGGTCATGGTTTCGCCAGCACGCCGCCCGTGGTCGGCTCCGGCACTCCGGTCGTGCTCGGATAGGTGAGCGGGAGCCCGCGCAAGCTGCGCACCGCGAGATAGGCGAAAGCCTGCGCTTCCAGGAAGGCGGACGACCAGCCGACATCGTCGGCGGGAAGGACCTTGGCCTCGACATGGCGGGCGATGAGCCGAAGCAGCTCGCGGTTGCGCGTCCCGCCGCCCGCCGCGATCCAGCAGCGCGGCCGATCGGGCGCGAAATCGAGGGCCCGGGCCACGGCCCGGGCCGTGAACGCGGTCAGGGTCGCGGCCCCGTCCTCGACCGTATGGTGGCCGACGAAGCGGTGCGAGAACCAGTTGCGGTCGAGGGATTTCGGCGGCGGCTTGCGGAAGAACGGATGCTGTAGGAGCCAGGCGAGGAGCTCCTCGTCCGGCGTGCCGCGCGCCGCGCGGCTTCCGTCCTCGTCGAAGGCTCGCCCGGTCCGCTCGCGCATCCAGTCGTCGATCAGGGCGTTGCCGGGCCCGGCATCGAAGGCGACGAGCCGCTCGTCCGGCCCGACGAAGGTGACGTTGGCGACGCCGCCGAGATTGAGGACGGCGAGCGGCCGTTCGAGCCCGCCCATCTCGGCGAGGGCGCGGTGGAAGACGGGCACCAGCGGAGCCCCCTGCCCTCCCCTCTCCATGTCGGCGGCACGAAGATCGTAGATCACGGGGATGCCGAGGCGCCGGGCGAGCGCGGCGCCGTCGCCGAGTTGCACCGTCAGGCGCGATTCCGGACGGTGCAGCACCGTTTGGCCGTGAAAGCCGACCACGTCGATCGCGTCCGGCGTCATGCCGCAATCGCCGAGGAAGCTCTCGACGGCTTCGGCGTGCAGGCGCGTCACCATTTCTTCGGCGGCGCGCGAGCGGCCCGGCCGATCGGTGCGCGCCTCGACTTGGAGCGCATCGGCGAGAGCGCCGTGCAGGAACGTGCGCTCCTCGTCGCTATACGGCCGATAGCCGGTCGGCCCGAGCCGGCCGATGCGCTCGCCGTCGGTCTCGACGAGCGCGACATCGACGCCGTCGAGCGAGGTGCCGCTCATGAGGCCGATGGCGCGCATCATCGCGGTCGAGGCCTCGTCAGGTGAAGGCGAATTTCAGGGCGAAGACGACCGCAAGGCCGATCACCGCCGGCGACGCCTCGGCGAAGCGTCCGGACACGATCTTGACGAGCGCGTAGGTCAGGAAGCCGAGGCCGATGCCGGTGGCGATGGAATAGGTGAGCGGCATGGCGACCGCCGTCACCACGGCCGGGGCGTATTCCGTGACGTCGTCCCAATCGATCTCCGCGAGCCCCCTCGCCATGAGGGTGGCGACGAACAGGAGCGCCGCCGCCGAAGCGTAGGCCGGCACCATGCCGGCAAGCGGCGCGAAGAACAGTGCCAGAAGGAACAGAAGCGCGACGAACACCGCGGTCAGTCCGGTGCGCCCGCCCGCGGACACGCCGGACGCGCTTTCGATATAGCTCGTCGTCGTCGATGTGCCGAGCAGCGAGCCGAACATGGCGGCGAAGCTGTCGGAGATCAGCGCCTCCTTCATGCGCTCGAGCTTGCCGTCCTTCATCAGCCCGGTGCGGTGCGTGACGCCGATCAGCGTGCCGGCATTGTCGAACACGTCGACAAGAAGAAGCGACAGGACGGCGGTCAGGAAGGTCAGCTCGAAGGCCCGCGAGAAATCGAGCTGCAGAAAGGTCGGCGCGAGCGAGGGCGGCATGGAGACGATGCCGGAATACTGCGTCAGGCCGAACGGGATGCCGATCAGCGTGACGATCAGGATGCCGAGCAGCGTCGCGCCGATCACGCGGCGCGCGTTGAGCGCGGCGATGAGGACGAAGCCGGCGATGGCGAGGATGGCGGCCGGCTTCTTGAGGTCGCCCAGCGTGACGAGGGTCGCCGGGTGATCGACGACGACGCCCGCGGTCTGCAGGGCGATGATGCCGAGAAACAAGCCGACGCCGGCCGAGATCGCCAGCTTCAGGTTCTGCGGGATCGCTTCGATCACGTATTGACGGATGCGGAAGATCGACAAGAGGAAGAACAGGAAGCCCGAGCAGAACACGGCCGCGAGCGCCTGCTGCCAGGTGTATTTGTAGGTGAGCACGATCGTGAAGGCGAAGAACGCGTTGAGGCCCATGCCCGGCGCCAGCGCGATCGGGTAATTGGCGTAGAGCCCCATCATGGCCGTGCTCGCCGCCGCCGCGAGGCAGGTGGCGACGAAGACGGCGCCCTTGTCCATGCCCGCATTGCCGAGGATCTGCGGGTTGACGAAGACGATATAGGCCATGGTTAGGAAGGTCGTGACGCCGGCGATCGCCTCCGTGCGGACCGTGGTGCCGCTCCGCGTCAACCCGAAATAGCGGTCGAGGAAGCCGTCCGCGTCCGGCGGATTCCGAACCGTGGTATCGCTCATGCTCGCCCCCGTGGAAGACCCCTTGCCTGCCTGCATAGACCGGCCCGCAGCCCCTTCCTAGGGCACGGGTCCGTTGTCCACCGGACAGCCGCGCCCGGGGGAGCGTGAAAGATCGGCCCCGACCTGCTATCAGCGCGGTCAGCTCGACCGGGCGAGATCGACCACGCGTTCGATCGATCCCGCCGCGCAGCCTGTCCCATGCAATGCTTGCGCCACCCTGACGAGACAAAGTGATGAGCGGCCTGACCTCCGAATTCCTGACCGTGCTGACCGAGCGGGGCTATATCCACCAATGCTCCGATCCCGAGGGCCTCGACGCCCGCGCGAAGGCCGGCGGGCTCACGGCCTATGTGGGCTACGATTGCACGGCCCCGTCCCTGCATGTCGGGCATCTCCTGTCGATCATGATGCTGCATTGGCTGCAGCAGACCGGCGGCAAGCCGATCGCCCTGATGGGCGGCGGCACGACCCGCGTCGGCGATCCGTCCGGCCGCGACGAGAGCCGGCGCCTGCTTACCCTCGATCAGATCGAAGGGAACAAGGACAGCATCCGGGGCACGTTCTCGCGCTTCATCCGCTTCGGCGAGGGCGGCGGCGATGCGCTGATGGTCGACAACGCCGAGTGGCTGACGAAGCTCAATTACATCGAGTTCCTTCGCGATGTCGGGCGCCATTTCTCGGTCAACCGCATGCTGTCCTTCGACAGCGTGCGCATGCGCCTCGAGCGCGACCAGGAGCTGTCGTTCCTCGAATTCAACTACATGATTTTGCAAGCCTACGATTTCGTCGAGCTGCATCGGCGCCACGGCTGCGTGCTGCAGATGGGCGGCTCGGATCAGTGGGGCAACATCGTCAACGGCATCGATCTCGGGCGCCGCCTCGGCACGGCGCAGCTCTACGCCCTCACCTGCCCGCTCATCACCACCGCGTCGGGCGCCAAGATGGGCAAGACCGCCGCCGGCGCGGTCTGGCTCAACGCCGACCTCCTCTCGCCCTATGATTACTGGCAGTTCTGGCGCAACACGGAAGACGCCGATGTCGGGCGCTTCCTAAAACTCTTCACGGTGCTGCCGCTCGCCGAGATCGCCCGCCTCGAAGCCCTGCAAGGCGCGGAGATCAACGAAGCCAAGAAGGTGCTCGCCACCGAAGCGGCCGCCCTCCTGCATGGCCGCGAAGCGGCGGAGCGCGCGGCCGAGACGGCGCGCCAGACCTTCGAGCAGGGCACGCTGTCCGAAAGCCTGCCGACCGTCGAGGTGCCGGGTGCGGTTCTCGAGGCCGGCCTCGGGGTGCTCACCGCCTTCGGTCCGGACTACGCCAAGCTCGTGCCCTCGACGAGCGAGGCGCGGCGGCAGGTCAAGAGCGGCGGCCTCAAGGTCAACGACCGCACGGTCACCGACGAGCGGGCCGTGCTGCGCCCGAGCGACCTGACGCCGGAAGGGGTCATCAAGCTGTCCTTCGGCAAGAAGCGCCACGTCCTCCTGCGCGCCGCCTGACGTTCCGTCCCGGGCGGCGCGATGAAACCTTGCGCCGAGGAGGGCCGGCTTACCGCTCGACGCCGCGGTTGGGAATGGTGCCGGGCGGCATGGTCGCCGTCGGGTCCTCGCCGACGCCGAAGAACTTGCGCAGGAAGCCGGGCGCGACCAGCGACAGCGGGTTGACCGTCAGGGTCGGCGAGCTCGCCGGTCCCGAGATGCGGAAATTGACCGCGAACAGCCCCTCGTTGCGGCCGCCGCCGAGGATCAGGCCGACCACCGGCACCTGGCTGAACATGTTGTTGAGCCCGTAGGCCGGAACGAAGGTTCCGGCGATGTCGGCCCGGTCGCGGCCGTAATCGATCCAGCCGCCGAGGGTGAAGCCGACCTGCGTCCCCCAGATCACCGCATCGCGGAACTCGATGCGCGAGGCCGTGCGCGTGAAATCGCCCTCGAGCTTGGCGAACTGCACCTCGTTCGCCGTCAAGGCCGCAGACGCTACCTTGCCGCGATCGTCCGGAACCGCCGCCACGGTCTGCTGGGAGGCGATGCGGCGCAGGGCCGGCTCGTTGCGCAGCGCGAAGCCCTCGATGACGATATTGCCGCTCTGCGGCGCGTCCCCGGCGCTCACCTGGAACGTCAGCTGGCCGCCGACCATGCGCTTGTAGATGTCGGCGAAGCGCAGCGTGGCGCCCGCATCGTCGGATTGCAGCGTGACCACGGACCCGCGTGCCGCCCGCGTTAGTTGCGCCGAAACCGGCGCCGATCTGAAGCGGCCGCTCAACTGCAGATGGCGCAGCTCGCGGCTGCGCGACGACACTTTCAGGGAGCCGTTGGTGAGAGCCTCATCGTTATGGCCGGTGACGATGTTCACGGCGAGATCGAGGTCGACATCCTTCTGCTCGCGCGGCTCCTTATCCCGGGAGGATGCAGGCGCGGCGGCCGGCGCGGTCGTCAGCGACTTCAGGAACGGGCGCGCGTCGAGGACGTTGCCGCGCACGTTCACCTTGTAGACGCCGCCGATGCGCTCGAGCTGGGCACGGGCGTCATCGCCTTGCGAGAACTTCAAGGTGGTGATGTCGGCCTTCTCGAGATTGCCGTCGGGGCTGAAGCTTGCCGTGCCGCGCATCTGCACGGTGCCGCTGTCGACGACCAGGTCGCGGATGTCGGCCGGGCTGCCCTCGTTGAGGACGAAGGTCATGCGTCCGGGGCGACCGGCCGGCTTGCTCCATCCCGGGATGAGATTGTCGATGGCGGCCTTGGCGAAATCCACCTCGACCTTCGGATGACCCTTGCCTTCGACGCCGAGCGGCACTCCGATGCGGAGCGCGATGGGGCCGGTGAGCTGGCTGCCGAGGGACAGGCCCCGGCGCGCCCGCGCCGCCTCGTCGAGGGTCAGGAGAACCGCAAGCTCGCCCGGCGCGGCGGGGGACTGGCGCAGCTCGATGGAGGCGGGCGTGCCGCTGAGCCGTGCTTCGCCGCGGAGATTGAGGGCGCCGCGGCTGTAGGCAATGGTGAGATTGCCGCCCTCGAGCTTGTCACGGCCGAACGCCTTGTCGACCGTCAGGTCCGCCACCGTCCCGGACATCGTCATCGGCATGTCGGCGAGGCTCGGCACGTCGTCGATCGGCAAAGCGACGTTGACGCGCAGATCGGTCCGACCCTTCAGCGCCGACGGATCGAGATCGAGACCGGCCAGCGGGCGCAGCACCGGTTCCTGCAGGAGCGAGGCGAGCGCGTCCGCACCGCCGCTCAAGCGGAAGCCGATCTGCGCGACGCTGCCGTCCTCCTTGAGCTCGGGAATCGCGAAGGAGCCCTCGCTGCCCGCCAGCACGCGTCCGTCCGGCATCTGGATGCGGCCGTTCGGCACCTTGATGCTCGCCTGCCCGCCCGTCACGCGCCCTTCCGCGCGCCCCTGCGCGATCCCCGGCGCGCCCCCGACGATGGTGAAGTCGGTGTTGCGCAGGGCGAAATCGAGTTTGAGCGATTTCTCCGGCATGAGACCGCCGGTCATGGAATGGGCGAGCTCGGCCGGCGTCAGGGCGATCCCGAGGTTGAGGGACTCGACGGTGCCGCCCTGCAGGCGCGGCAAGAGGAAGCGCCGCACGGGCGACGCCACGCCTTCCGGCCAAAGCCGCATGGCGGAGCGCACGTCGACGTTCTTGGCGTCGACGGCGACGCGCAGCCCTTCATTGTCGGCGCCCGCATAGGAGCCGGTCATGGCGACGGAGAATCCGTCGCCCTGCAGCGACAACCGGTCGAAAGCGAGGCGGCGCCCGTCGCTGCTGATGCCGGCTTCGACGGCTTTGACCTTGACGGGCGGATCGGCCGCCATGGCGCCGCTGATGACCGCGTCCGTTCCGGCGACCGCCAACCGCCACCCGGGCTTGTCGGCCGCCGTGGTCAACTCGCCGGCGAGCTTGAGCTCGGTATCGCCGCCCTTGAACAGGATGTCGGCCAGCGCCAGTCGCCGTTGCGTCTCGTCCCACGAGACCGAGGCGGCGAGCTTGTCGACGTGGAACGGGGACGTGTCCTTGTCCTCGATCTGCACGGAGCCGCTGCCGCCCTCGAGGCGCGCTTCGAGACGCTCGAGAACCCCTTTGGTCAGGGATGCCTCGGCACGCGCCGAGATCTTCAGGTCGGTCTCGGCCGGCATGCCGGACAAACCGGTCAGGAGCAGGAGATCGTGGATCGGGATGTCCGTGATGACGATCGTGCCGTCGCGGCGGGCGCCGCGGCCGCGAAACACCTGGCCGCCGATCCGCCAGGGACCGTAAGCGCCGTGCAGCCTCATGTCGAACTGGCGCGTCCGCGATTGGCTATGCGCGAAGGTGGCGTCGACCCGGTTGAAGGCGACCCGTTCGCGCTGGTCCTCGTCGACCAGCGTCAGCCGCGCGTTGGTGACCCGCGCCGTGTCGATCGCCCCGACGATATGGGCGGGATCGACGATCAGCTCGAAAAGGCTGGAGAGCGCAGCCGACAGCGATGACGGGCGGACGCTCGCCGTCCCGGCTGCCGATTGCGACGCCGGCTCGCCGGCCGCGGCCGCATCGGCGAGCGTGCCCGTGCGCTCCGGCCCTGCCTCCGTCGCGGGTAGGAACGACAGCGAGCCGTCCGGATTGACCGAGGCGCGCAGCTGGAGATCCTGCAGCTCGATGGAGCGCGGATTGATGCTGGCGGTGAGCAGCGGCAGGGTATCGACCGTGAGCACCGCGTAGGGCGCGCGCAGAACGAGCGCTCCCTCGGGATTGCGGATCTCGAGCTCGGTCGCCCGCAATCCCAGCGCGCCGTCCTTGAGCACGAGCGCGCTTCTCTGGACGGTGACGGCCCAGTCGGGCCCGATCTGCTCGGCCAGAGCCGCCGCCATGCGGCCGCCGAGCCACTTCATGCTGATGGGGCCGCTGCTCAGGCGGACGTAAACGGCCGCGCCGGCCAGGAGCAACACGGTCAGCACAGCGACTTTCGCGTAAAGGGTGCGCCGCGCCACGCGCTCCCAAGCGTGCCGACGCGATCCCGGCGCGCGCCGGGGCGTGGTGCTCGGGGACGGTTTCATCTGCCTGGACAGATCGAGGGTCTCTGCAATTGCGGGATTCGAGGTCGGCCCGGCCAAGCGGCGATCCGACCCTGTCGGATTGTGCCTGTTCTCCCGCCGTTCGCGCAACAGCCGGAGCAATCCGCCGAAAGGAAGGCAGACGCCGCGCGAGGGGGCGACAAAGCGCCTTTTCAGACCCCTGACAAGCCCTATCGTCGTCTGCTCCCAGAGGCTTAGCGGCATCCTTCGGACTGCCGCGGGCGCTCTTCGCCGTCCGTTAACCATGGCAGGCTAACTGGGATCGGTCCAGGGAGCGACGCCATGAGCCTTTCGGCGCTGAGTTGGGCCGGCCCGGAGCATCGCACGGTCGCGGTCGGCCGCCGCGCACTGATCGCCGGGGGCGCGGCCCTGCTCGTCCTGACCCTGTGGGCGGCCGTGACCGTCTGGTTCATCGTCTTCCGGGACGACATCACCGCTGGGCTCCTGGCGCGCCAGAGCGCCATGCAGCAGACCTACGAGGAGAGGATCGGGGCCCTGCGCGCCCATCTGGATCGGCTTGCCAGCCAAGCGCTCCTCGACCGCGACGGTCTCGACAAGCGCGTCGCCGAGATCGCCGCCCGCCAGGGCCTGCTCGAAACCCGGCAGGCGTTCCTCGCGCGCTTGTCCGATGCCGCCCGGCCGACGGTCGGTCTGAACGGGTCCTCCGCGCTCGAGACTCTCGTCATGCCGGCTGCGGCCCCCTCCCCGGCCGCGGAAGCCGGCCTCTCTGCGCCGGAGGGCGCCAAGCCGATGCCCGGCTCCTTCGATCTACGCCTGCGCGGGCGCGAGCCGGACGGCTCCCGGACGAGGCCGGACCGGACGAGCGCGAGGCCCGATCTGCCGCTGCGGCACCGGCTGGCGCGGATCGAGCAGGCGCTCGAGGCCATCGAAGGCAAGCAGATGCAGGTTCTTGATGGCCTCTGGCGCACCGCCGAGGCGCGGAGCGCGCGGCTGCGCGAGGCGATCCGCGAGGCCGGCTTGGCCCCCGACATGCTCGAGGCGCCGCTTCAGCAGGGTTCGATGGGTGGCCCGCTCGTCCCGACGATCCGCGCCGGCCGCGGCTTCGAAGGCATGGCGGACCGGGCGCAGACCGGCATCGATCGCGCCGCTCGCCTCGAGCGGGCGGTGACCGCCCTCCCCTTCGCCCGCCCCGTGCCGGACGATTTCGACCCGACCAGCGGTTTCGGTTATCGCCTTGATCCTTTCACGCGCGGGCTCGCCATGCATACGGGCCTTGATTTCCGAGCGGAATACGGTGCGCCCGTCCGCGCCAGCGGAGCCGGACAGGTGATCGCCGCCGAATCCGCGGGCGGCTACGGCAACATGGTCGAGATCGATCACGGCAACGGGCTCTCGACGCGCTATGCGCACCTCTCGGCCATCGCCGTGGCGGCCGGCCAGGCGGTCGAGGCGGGCGCCGTCCTCGGCCGCGCCGGCTCGACCGGCCGCTCGACCGGACCGCATCTGCATTACGAGACGCGGGTCGATGGCGAAGCGGTCGACCCGCAGCGCTTCCTCCGGGCCGGTGCACGCCTGGAGATGGTCCGGCAAGCCCTGCGCTAAGGCGGCCGGGCGAGAAGCTGCCTGGCGACGACGCCCGCGCTTCACAGCTTCGCGACGCGGCCGTTGAGCGCCGCTGCCTAATCCACCCACACTCCGTTTCGCCGATGCCATTGCTCGAGCGACTCCTCCGGGTAGAGATCGAACGAGGCATCGCCCTCCCCGATCGACGGCTCCACCCAATTCGCCTTGAACTTGAGCATCAGGTGCACACGGGATTTCGGGACCGGCAGATCGCTGTCGATGGCCGAGGCGAACGGGTGGAGCAGGTCCGGCCATTCCGGCGAGAAGAGCCACAGAGCGCTGGCGCAGCGC
>DASQLE010000094.1:0-3035 GCA_035630175.1 Beijerinckiaceae bacterium | reverse complement strand
CATGCGCTCGCCCATCACGGCCATGCAGCCCATCGACTCCATCTTGTCGTTCTCGGGCGTGCCGGTGCCGTGGGCGTTGACGTAGTCGATGTCGTCGGGATCGAGACCGGCATCGTCGATGGCCTCGCGGATGGCGGCGATGATGGGCGTGCCGTCGGGGCTCGAGCGGGTGCGATGGAAGCCGTCGCCCTTCTCGCCGCAGCCGAGCACGTAGCCGAGGATGGTGGCGCCGCGCGCTTCGGCGGCTTCGGCGTTCTCGAGGACGAGCGCCGCCGCGCCTTCACCCATGACGAAGCCGTCGCGATTCTTGGAGAACGGCTTCGCCGCGCCTTCGGGGGGATCGTTCTGGGTCGACAGCGCGGACAGGAGCGAGAAGCGGATCAGGGATTCCGGATTGACCGAGCCGTCCGTGCCGATGCAGAGCGCCGCCTCCGCCTCGCCGCGGCGGATCGCTTCGACGCCGAGCTGGATGGCGGTGCCGCCCGACGAGCAGGCCGTGGACAGCGAGATCGGCGAGCCTTTGGTGCCGAAGCGGTCGGCGAGGCGGTCGGCGACCGTGCCGAACAGGAACAAGTCGTGCCAGTCCTTGAAGCGGCCCGTTGCGGCGGATGTGAGGAGGTCGCCATAGGTGACGCCGTCGTTCTGACCGGAGGCTTCGGCGAGCGCCCGGCGCTGCGGCCATTCGAACTCGACGGGCGGCACGGCGACGAAGAGCGGACCAGGAAAGTCTTCGCGTTGGCCGATGCCCGCCTGGCCGATCGCTTCCTCGGCCGCGAGGGTGGCGAAGCGCTCCGACAGGGCCGGCGCGCAGAACGGCTCGGCGGCAATGAAATCGATCGTGCCGGCGATCTTCGTGCGCAGGCCTTCCTTGGGGAAGCGCGTGATGGCGTGGATGCCGGAGCGCCCGGCCGTCACGGCGGACCAGTTCTCGGCCTGCCCCTGGCCGAGCGAGGTGACGATCCCCATGCCCGTCACGGCGACGAGCGGCCGCCCCTTGGCGTCGCGCATGGACTTGCTCATCGCCCCTTCTCCTTAGGCTGGTGCCACGAGGCGGACGAGGCCCTCGCCGCGCTTGTGCCCGACCGACGTCACCACAGCTTCGCCCGCCTCGCCGCGGGCGATGGCGGCGGCGCCGAGCACGACGCCGGCCGCTGTCTGCGGCTCCATGGTATGACCGATCAGATCGCCGAGCGCGCGCGGCTGCCCCTGCGTCAGCTTGCCGAGCGCCGCTTGCTCCTCCTCGGTGATGCCCTTGACGCCGGTCGCGCCCGACAGCACGGCGGTGTCGGCGCCGGCACCGACCTCTTTCCACATCCGTTCGAGCGAGGCGGCGACGTCGCCGGGGCGCCGCTTGGTGCGATCCGCGGCGATGCCGGCGACCGCTGCGAGCGGCGTGGCCCCGCGCGCGTCGGCGTGCTCGCGCGCTTCCATGACGAGAAAGGCGCCGCCGCTGCCGAGGATGAAGCCGCCGCCCTTGGCCGGGCGGTCCCAGACGCTTGCGAACGGGCCCTTCCACAGGAAGCCGCCGAGCTCGTAGACGAGAAGCAGGTCGGCGCGCTCGGCGTTGTAGGATCCGCCGACCAGAAAGATGTCGGTCTGGCCGGAGGCGATGCGGGCATGGGCGATGCGGAGCGCATCGAGGCCGCATTGCTCCTCGCCCATGAAGGTGCGCGAGGCGCCGGTGACGCCGTGCACGATCGAGATGTTGCCGGCGAGGAGGTTCGAGAGCTGGGCGAGGAACAGCGTCGGCCTGAGGTCGCCCATCAGGCGCTCGTTGAGGAAGATTCCGGGATCGGCGGCCTGCCGGATTTGCGTCAGGATCTGACCGTCGACCGCGTAGTCGCGCTCGCCGCCGCCGGCGGCGACGATCAGGTGCATGCGGCTCTTCAGCGCCGCGTCGGCCTTGGCGCCGGCGGCGTCGAGGGCGAGCCCGGCGGCGTAGCAGCCGAGCCGCTGCCAGGGCTCCATCTGCCTCTGATCGGATTTCTTCGGGATCTGCTTGTCGTAATCGAGCGGGACGATCGGGTGGACGGGGTATGGCGCGAAGGTGGTCGCGTCGAGGCGCGGCGCGGCGCTGCTCGCGAGGGCGGCGAGATGCGCATCGACGCCCTCGCCGGCTGAGGAGACGAGGCCGATCCCCGTGATGACGACCTCGCGCATCAGGCCGCGTCCGCGAACAGCCCGATCTGGCGGGCGCGCTCGCGCATGGGCGCGTCGAGCCCGTCGGGGAACGGCATGGTCTTGAAGCGCAGGGCCGCGTCGCAGATGAGCTTGCCGCCGACCGCGATCTTCGCCTTGGTGACCGCGTAGCCGGAGCCCTCGTGCTCGAATTGCGCCTCGACGGCGAGCTCGGCGCCCGGCCCGACGAAGGTGCGGAAGCGCGCCTTGTCGACCGCCATCAGGAACGGCATGTGCGTGAAGTCCATGAGGCCGAGCACGAGATAGCCGGACGCCTGCGCCATGGTCTCGGTCAGGAGGACGCCCGGCATGAGCGGGTGGCCCGGGAAATGGCCTTCGAAGATCGGGCTCGCCTCGGGCACGGTCGAGCGCGCCTCGAGATGCCTCCTGGCGCGGTCGAACGCGACCACGCGATCGATCATCTCGAAATATTCGAGGCGCATCCCGGACGAGAGCCCTAAATCGTCACGGCCGGGCGAGGCGCCGGCCTGACGGGTGGATCATGAGGCGGCCGAGGGGGCGGCGCTCTTCGCCGCCACGAGGTCGTCGACGCGGGCGACGAGGTTCTTCAGGACGAAGTATTCCTCGGCCGGGACCTTGCCCTCGTTGACCTCCTGCGTCCACTGCTCGAGCGGCAGCTTGATGCCGAAGGCCTTGTCGATGGCGAAGGCGATGTCGAGGAAGGCGAGCGAGTCGATGCCGAGATCGTCGATGGCGTGGCTCTCCGGCGTGATGGTCTCGCGCGGGATGTCGGCCGTCTCCGAAATGATGCCCGCAACAGTCTCGAACGTGGAGGACACTTGAGTCGCTCTCCTGATGATCGCTGGATCGGCGGCCCGCCCGCCTCGGGCTTCTGA
>DASQLE010000093.1:0-3521 GCA_035630175.1 Beijerinckiaceae bacterium | reverse complement strand
CGCCGGGCCGCCACCAGGTCTGCGTCAGGGCGAGGGCGCCCGCGCCGATGAGCCCACCGATGAGCCCGCTCGTGAGGAGCGCGGCAACGCCAGGGCCGCTGCGCGGCGGTTCGGCCTCCGCCGCGCGATGCGGCGGCAGGCTGGCCGCGCGCTCCGGCGGCGCGACGCTGGACGAGGTCGCGTCGTCCATCGGGATCACCGCGTCGGGCGTCGGCCGCGGCGGCTCGGGCAAAGATTCTCCGATCGGGGCAGCCGACGCGCTCGCGTCGCTGCGCAGAATCTCGGACGAAGCCGGCTCGGAGGAAGTCGGCTCAGACCCAGTGAGCTCGGATGAAGTGGGTTCAGACAACACCGGCTCGGATGACACCGGCTCGAGTGAAGCAGGTTCTTGGACGGGCGCGTCGGCGACGGGCTCCGTGCGCACCTCGGTCGCCGACAGATCGATCGTCGCGGGTTCACGACGATAGTCGGGGCGGCGGGTCCGCGCTTTGGGGTCGAAAGGCTTGTCGGACAACGGGAGGATCCTTGTAGGATAGGCAAGCGTGAGGACCGCTTTTCGTTCCCTCTAGCACTTTGGCGACCGGTTGCGCGAGCCCATCTCGTCCCGGTCCTTCGCGCAGCGATCGAGCGAAGCGAAAAGCGCCTCCTCGTCCGGGCGTTCGGCGATCGTCAGGCGCGCCGCGCCGCCGCGCAAGGGAGCCGCGGCATCGTCCGAAAGGCAGACGTGGGTGATCAAGAGAAACGGCGCGGCGACGCCGGCGGCGTCGGCGAGATCGAGCGCGATGCCGGCGCTGCGCCGCGAAAAGTGCAGGGCGGCGTCGAGCCGCCCCTGGCGCAGGGCGGTCTCCGCGGCGGCCGGGAGACGCTCGGCGGCGACGGCTTCGTAGGCGATCCAGGTCGATACCGTAAAACCGGCCCTCGTCAGGGAGACGTCCGGCTCCGGCTTGCGCTCGCGTCCGGCGGCATGAAGCAGGCGCGCGCCCGCCGGCACGCTCTTGCCGACGAGGACGGACAGCGACGCGGCATCGCCTCCGGCTGCGCGCACGTCCGTGAAGCCGGCGGCGGCGGCCGCCGCGGCGGTGCGCGCTCCGACCGCGAAGACCGGAACATCCCGTCCCCCTTCGACCGAAGCGAGCGCCGGCACCGCATGGGCGCTCGTCAGGATCGCGGCGCCGAACGGTCCGGCCGGCGGCGGCTCGCCCGTCTGCCGGATCGCGAGAACCGGCGCGACGACCGCCTCGTGGCCGCGCGCCGCGAGCTTTCGGGCGGTGCGGTCCGCATCCGCTTGCGGGCGCAGGACGAGGACCCGCATCACGGATCGAGCATGCCGGGCGGCATACGCCCTTTGAGATCGTGCCCGGCCTCCGCGCCGATGCCGGCCGCCTCAGCGGCGCTGCCGCTCCCCGCGACCTCCACGCTGTCCGAGCCGTCGGGACGCAGCACGATGCCGCGGAAGCTGACCGCGCCGTCCGAGACGCGGGCGTGGCCGGCGATCGGCGTGCGACAGGAACCGTCAAGGACGGTCAGGAAGGCGCGCTCGCAGGCGAGCGCGATGCCGGTCGCCCCGTCCAGAATCGAGTGGAGCAGCCGGCGCGTGCGCGCGTCGTCGGCGCGGATGGTGATGGCGATGGCGCCCTGCCCGACCGCCGGCAGGAATTCGTCCGTATCGAGCAGCGCCGTGACGTGGCTCTCGAGCCCGAGCCGCTTGAGGCCGGCAAGGGCGAGGAGCGTCGCCGCGATCGTGCCACTCTCGACCTTGGCGAGCCGGGTGCCGACATTGCCGCGCAGGAGCGTCACCGCCAGATCGGGCCGGGCGCGCCGGACCTGCGCCTGGCGCCGCAAGGACGCGGAGCCGACCACCGCGCCCTGCGGCAAGGCGCGCAAGCTCGGCGCCGTGCCGCTGATGAAGGCGTCGCGCACGTCCTCGCGCGGCAGATAGCCGGCGATCGTCAGACCGTCCGGCAAGCGCGTCGGCAGATCCTTGGCCGAATGCACGGCGAGGTCGATGGCGCCGTCGAGGAGCGCGGCGTCGAGCTCCTTGGTGAACAGGCCCTTGCCGCCGGCTTCCGACAGCGGCCGGTCCTGGATGGCGTCGCCGGTCGTCTTGATGATGCTCAGCGGCAGCTGCGCTTCCTCCCAGCCGAGGGCGGCGGCGAGGCGGTCCGCGACCTCGTGCGCCTGCCGCAGCGCCAGGGGGCTGCCGCGCGTGCCGATGACGAGGGTCGAGCGATCCATCATGTCTCTCCGGCCGCCGCCACGAAGCCGTTGCCCCGCGGGCCGCGCGGACTATAGATCACGAAGCGTTTTGATTGCAGCAATCAAAACGCTTGAACGTGATCGATTCCAAATAGTTGGGCATGCCGTTTATCCGAAAAGTGGTATCCACTTTTCGGCAGCATGCTCTAGGGTGGCGGCCCCGCGCCCGTGAAGCGCCCTTTGCCCCTTTCGTTCGTCCGTTCGTGCCATGCGCGTCCTCGGCATCGAGACCACCTGCGACGAGACGGCGGCCGCCGTCGTCTCGCTATGCGCCGACGGGCGCGGCGAGATCCTCTCAAACGAGGTGCTCAGCCAGATCGCCGAGCACTCCGCCTATGGCGGCGTCGTTCCCGAGATCGCCGCGCGGGCGCATGTGGAGGTGAT
Organism: Beijerinckiaceae bacterium; assembly: GCA_035630175.1. Classification (GTDB taxonomy): domain Bacteria; phylum Pseudomonadota; class Alphaproteobacteria; order Rhizobiales; family Beijerinckiaceae; genus JAJKJG01. Next base: position 881 of record DASQLE010000093.1, on the reverse strand, counting down.
CGACCGGCTGGTCGGGCGCGCCATGGACAGGGCGGCCTTAAGCTTCGCCGATCTCGACGGCATCGCCGCGGCCGCCGGTCCGGGGCTGATCGGCGGTGTCCTGATCGGGCTGACCACCGCCAAGGCGCTGTCGCTCGTCACCGGCAAGCCGCTGCTCGCCGTCAACCACCTCGAGGGCCATGCCCTGACGGCGCGCCTCACCGACGGCATCGGTTTCCCCTACCTGCTCCTCCTCGCCTCCGGCGGGCACACGCAGCTCGTCGCGGTGCGCGGCGTCGGCGATTACGTTCGCCTCGGCACGACCGTCGACGACGCCGTCGGTGAGGCCTTCGACAAGGTCGCCAAGCTCCTCGGCCTCGGTTATCCGGGCGGGCCGGAGGTCGAGCGCGAGGCCGGCCGCGGCGATCCGGAGCGCTTCGACCTGCCGCGGCCCATGCTCGGCCGCCCGCAGCCGAACTTCTCGCTGTCCGGCCTCAAGACCGCCTTGCGCATGGAGGCGGAGCGGATCGCGCCGCTGACCGGGACCGACATCGCCGACCTGTGCGCGAGCTTCCAGGCGGCGGTGGTCGACGTGATCGCCGACCGCACGCGCGTCGCCTTGCGCGCCTTCCGCGATATCGCCGGGCCGCCGGCCGCGCTGGTCGTCGCCGGCGGGGTCGCGGCCAACCAGACAATCCGCCGCGGCCTCGAGCGGCTCGCCGGCGAGGCCGGCCTCCGCATGATCGCGCCCCCCCTGCCGCTGTGCGGCGACAACGGCGCCATCATCGCCTGGGCCGGTCTCGAGCGGTTGCGATTGGGGCTGATCGACGACCTGACCGTGCCGGCGCGGGCGCGCTGGCCGCTGGGCGAGCCGGCTGGCGGCATGCCTGCCAGCGCATCGC
>DASQLE010000092.1:0-3310 GCA_035630175.1 Beijerinckiaceae bacterium | reverse complement strand
CATCCGGTGGTCCTTACAAAGACGAGACGAGATGGCCGCCGTCGACCGCGAGGGTCGCGCCGGTGATATACGATCCGGCCTCCGAGCAGAGGAGGAGCAGGGCGCCGTCGAGCTCCTCGGGGCGGCCGAGCCGCCGCTGAGGAATGCGCCGGATGAGGGCCTGCCCGGTCTCGCCGGAGAAGAACGCCCGGTTGAGATCGGTCTCCATATAGCCGGGACACAGAGCGTTCACCCGAATGCCGTGGCGCGCCAGCTCGAGGGCCATGGCCTTCGTCAGCTGCACGACCCCGGCCTTGGCGGCGGCGTAGGGCGCGAGATGGCCGGCGACGCGCAGACCTAAGATCGACGCGATGTTGACGATCGCCCCACCCGTCCCCTGCGCCTGCATGCGGCGCGCCGCTTCCTGCGCGACGAAAAAGACCCCCTTAAGGTCGGTGTCGACGACCCTGTCCCAATCCTCCTCCGTCAGATCGAGGAAGGAGCTCGTGGCGGTGACGCCGGCATTGTTGACGAGGATGTCGAGCGCGCCGAACGCCGCCACGGTCTCGGCCACGGCCGTCTCGACAGAAGCCCGCTCCGTGACGTCGAGCCGGATCGGCACGGCGGTGCCGCCGCGCTCGCCGATCTCCTCGCAGACGCGCGCGGCGAGATCGACCCGGCGGGCCGCGGCCGCGACCCTCGCCCCGGCGCCCGCCAGGACCGCGGCGAAGTGGCGTCCGAGACCGCTCGAGGCGCCCGTCACCAACGCCGATTTACCGGAAAGATCGAAGAGGAACGGTGCGGGGGCAGGGGCCTTCACGGCCGGCAAGATGACACTTCGCTCCGGTGTCGCCAAGGGACTTGCCAAGTCGGCGCTGAGGACCGCTTGCCCATCACTCCGCGAGACCTGCTAGGCTAGCGTATGCGACGTCCGCAGCGGAGATGACCTAGATGAGTGCGTTCCGGGGCGCTCGGATCGAGCATATCCAGATCAACGTCACTGATCTCGATCGGGCCAGGCGATTCTATGGCGGGCTCCTGGCGCTGGAGGAGGTGCCGCGGCCGGACAGCTTCGATTTCGCCGGTGCTTGGTACAGGATCGGCGCCGTCGACCTTCATCTCGTCGTGCGCGACCGCGAGCCGGGCAGCGCTCGCCATTTCTGCTTCTGGGTGGGGGACGTGCGCGAGGCGGCCGCCCTGCTGGAGGCCGGCGGCCAGCCGATTGCGTGGCAATCGAATCTCAAGATCCCGGGCGTCGACCGCTTCTTCGTCTGCGACCCGGACGACAATCGGATCGAAGTGCAGGGTCCGGACGGCACCGGTCAGTCGCGATGGGAGACGATCGCGGCCTCTCTGGTATGAGATTTACGGAAACCGTATCAAACGGACGCGGTGAGGCCGCCGTCGACGAACAGGACCTGTCCGTTGATGAAGTCCGAGGCGCTCGACGCGAGCAGGATCGCGGCGCCGACGAGCTCGTGCGGCTCGCCCCAGCGTCGTGCCGGCGTGCGGTTGCGGACCCACCCGTCGAAATCCGGGTCGGCCATCAGGGCCTCGTTCATCTCGGTCCGGAAATAGCCCGGGGCGATGCCGTTGACCTGGATGTTGTGCGGCCCGAGCTCCGTCGCGAGCCCGCGGGTGAGCATCTTGAGGCCGCCCTTCGCGGCCGTGTACGGCACGATCGTCGGCCGGCCCAGTTCGGACATGAGCGACAGCGTGTTGATGATCTTGCCGCGGCGCCGTTCGACCATGCCGCGCGCGACGGCCTGGCTGAGGAAGAACGGCGCCGAGAGATGCGTCGCGATCATGCGGTCCCAGCCGTCGGCCGGAAAGGCGAGCACCGGGGCGCGTTGCTGAACGCCGGCATTGTTGAAGAGGACGTCGATCGGTCCGCCCGCGCGTTCGGCCTTCTCGACGAGCGCGGGGAGGGCGTCGCGATCGGTGACGTCGCAGCGGAACGGCGCCGCATTCCCGCCCGCCTTGACGATCTTGTCGGCGGCGCCCTGCAACTTGCTTTCGTCGCGCCCGACCAGGCTCAGCCGCGCACCGGCGGCCGCGAGCCCCTCGGCGACGGCGAGCCCCAGCCCCGAGCCGCCCCCGGTCAGGAGCACATGTCGTCCGGACAGATCAAACGGGTTCATGTCGTCTTCCGTGACTGGACTGGCTCCGGAACCGCCGCCGCTTGCCGAAAACCAGCGGCGTCCAGCACCAACCCTCGGCTCATGCCAGGCAGCCTGGACTTTGTGGAAGGCGTCGGTATGGTAGGTCTCGGCCGTGCGTGCAGCAAGAGGCTGACGGACCGTGCAACGACGCCAGAAGTTGAATGGGTTCGCGTCCGCCGCCCACGGCGCCGCGGACCACCTGCTTCGGCCCGCACGCGCCGTGAACCCTCATCGGCCCGTCATTCCCCACGCCTTGTGCGCCTTGCAGCCGGCCGTCACGACGTGTGCGAACGGTCGCTGCGCAATGCTCGATATGAACCACTAACGGTCACGCCGGCGAACGGCGGAAACAGCGGAGGAAACGCATGAAACTGACCAAGCCACTTGCGGCAATCGCCGTGCTCGCCATGGCCGCCGCCTCGGCGCCCTCGGCATTCGCTCAAGCGAAGATGGTGCTGAAGGCGACCGACGTGCATCCGCTCGGCTATCCGACGGTCGAGGCGGTCGTGCGCATGGGCAAGAAGCTCGAGGCGGCGACCGACGGCCGGCTGAGCGTCCAGATGTATCCGTCGATGCAGCTCGGCGGCGAGAAGGAGATGATCGAGCAGGCGCAGGTCGGCGCCCTCGCCATGGCCCGCATCAGCGTCGGCCCGATGGGACCGCTCGTGCCCGAGCTCAATGTCTTCAACCTGCCGTTCATGTTCCGCGATGCGGCCCATATGGAGAAGATCATCGACGGCGAGATCGGCGACGAGCTGATGAGGAAGCTCAGCGACCATCCGACGGCGGGCCTGATCGGCCTAGCCTGGATGAACGCCGGCACGCGCAACGTCTACAACGCCAAGAAGCCGATCAGGTCGATCGACGATCTGAAGGGCCTGAAGATCCGCATGATGGGCAATCCGATCTTCGTCGACACGATGAACTCGCTCGGCGGCAACGGCGTGTCGATGGGCTTCGACCAGCTCATCAACGCCATGCAGACCGGCGTCGTCGACGGCGCCGAGAACAACTATCCGAGCTACACCTCGGGCCAGCACTACCGCTATGCCAAATACTTCTCGCTGACCGAGCATCTCATGATCCCCGAGATCCTCGTGTTCTCCAAGCGCGTCTGGAACACGCTCTCGAAAGAGGACCAGGAGCTGATCCGGAAGAGCGCCAAGGAG
>DASQLE010000091.1:0-8366 GCA_035630175.1 Beijerinckiaceae bacterium | reverse complement strand
TATTGCCAAGCCTCTCATATTGTCAGGCTTAAGCCTCGCTCGGTTTCTCCCGGCGTGCATGGGCTCGAGGGGCGCCGGCCGCCGCTGCGGCTCCTTTTCGCCGGGATGGAGGAACCCTGGCCCTTGCATCGCGGTTTCCCGGACGTTAGAGAAACCAAGCCGTTGACGATCACGGGGTGTAGCGCAGTCTGGTAGCGCATCTGCTTTGGGAGCAGAGGGTCGCAGGTTCGAATCCTGCCGCCCCGACCATCTCCGCCGCTGCGACAAGGATTGCCGGCTGCTATGACCGCACGGATCTTCAGAGAGCTCAAGAACGCCATGCAGTCCGGGCGCGGCAGGACCAAGCTCTGGCGCCTCGAATTCGATCAGACGAAGGCGCGCGAGATCGAGCCGCTGATGGGATGGACGAGTTCCGGCGACATGCGCCAGCAGGTCAAGCTCTGGTTCGATTCGAAGGAAGAAGCCATCGCCTATGCGGCGCGCGAAGGCATCGCCTACCGCGTCGAGGAGCCGAGCGAGGAGAAGCGCAGGACCATGTCCTACGCCGACAACTTCAAGTTCAACCGCGTCGACCCATGGACGCATTGACGCGAGACAAGGGCGAGGTTCGGCCCCGTAGCTCAGCTGGATAGAGCAACTGCCTTCTAAGCAGTAGGTCGCAGGTTCGAGCCCTGCCGGGGTCGCCATCGAAGCTTTCGAATCGCTGAGCTACGCCCGTTCGTCATGACGGGACCGAGCCAACGGGTCAGGCCCTTGGCCCGTCCGACAATCCGCGAGGCGCGCGGAATCGATGACGGGCGCTACCTTGCTCCAACATAGTCAGTCGGGCGTGGGTTCCGGGCTCGCACGGCGTGTGCGCCGGAACGGCAGCGTCGAACAAGCGAGGGCGACGCGCCTACGCGCGCGGGCAGCGCTGGTAGGTAGTCGAGCCCTTCTGGCTCGTCCAGGTCAGGCGGCCGCGCGTCAGCGACAGCCGCACGTCGGAGCGCCAGCTCGCCTCGCCATCGGAGCAGGCGGCATTGACGAGCCAGGTGTTCGCCCGACGCCGAACCGTCTTGAAGGCGCAAGCCGTGTCGCCGGCCCGGCCGCCCCGCGCACCGATGCGGGCGAGGAGATGTCCCTCGTCCTCCTGCGGGTCGGGAGCGCAAGCTTCCGGTACGGCCGCCCAAGTGCCGGCGAACGCCACCCGCTCGCGGGCGAGCGGCCGGACCGGCGGGGCCGGCGCCGCAACGGGCGCCTCCGGCTGGGCGCTTGCGCCTCCCGGCGAGAGCGAGCCGGCCGTCCCCGCTTCGGACGCGGCGCTCGGACCCTTCGAGGCGAGGATTTCGGGCTCGGACATCGACCCGAACTGGGCTTGGGGCTCACGGAGATGGGTCGGCTCCGGCAGCGTACCCGCCGTTCCGGATTGCGCATCCGCCGCGCGGGCCGGCTCCGGCATGGCCGGCGCGGTCATCGCTAAGACCTGATGCGACGGGAGAGGCGGGCTTACTGCGGCCGCCCCCGCTGCGCCGGTCGGCTCCGCCAACTCCGAAGTGGAGACCTCACGATGCGGTTCGGGCGCCAGGAGCTCGCCAGGGGTGGGCACCGCTTCTCTGGCGGGCTCCGGCACGGCCGCCGCGGCCATCGCGAGCACCTGCTCCAACGCGAGAGTCTCGCTCTGCGCGGCCGCCTCCGTGTCGCGAGCCGGCTCCTCCAGGTTGGACGCGGACATCGCGAGAGCCGGTTCCGGCGCCAGGGTCTCGCCGGGAAGCTGCGCCGCCTCGCGAGCGCGCTCCTGGATCGTCGACAGGGCCATCGGCTGTCCCGGTGCGAGGACCTCGGGCGTAACCGTGTCCGCTTCGCGGGCCGGTGTCGTAAGCTCGGCCAGCTGCGAGGATGCGTCGAGCCCGCTGGGCTCAGCCGGCGGCAGGGTCAAATCCGGCTGCACCACGGCGACCGCCTCGCGAGCCTCCGCGTCGACCACCAACTCCGGCGTGTCCGCGACGGGCTCGACCTCGGGCAGGGCGGTCGCATCGGGCGATGCGGCCAAGTGTTGCGAAGCCGGCGGCTCGATCGCCGCACCAGGGGTGTCGGGCGGCAGGGCGCTCTCCGCCTGTGACTCCAGAGCCGGCGCCTCGGCCGCGACCGGCGCAGCGGGGGCCAGGGCGAGATCGCGACTCGTTGCCTCCGCCGTATCGAGCGCGGGCGTCGCCGGCGGCGCGGCGTCCGGCCCGACGAGCGCGTTCCAGACAATGAGAAGCACACCGGCCAGGAGCGCGACGTTGAAGAGCCCGCTCCCCACCCTCTTGAGGAGAGGCGCCCGGCGATTGGTGTTGGCGGCCAGCGACACCGGCGCGAAGAAGCCATCATCGGCCGGAGCCGGCTCGATATGCCGCGCGTCCGAGATCAGTTCGGCGATGGGGCCGGACGAGAACGGCACCTCCTCGGCGTCGAGCCGGGCCAGGAGATCGTCCACATTCGCCGGGGCCGGCAGGAGCGGCACGTTACGCAGCGCGGTGCGCAGCCCGGAATCGTCGGATTGCGGCGTGAATTCACGGGCGATGGACGCGACCGGCATGATGCTTCTTCTCGCAACGGAGCCACCTTTGGGCAGCCGGATCGACCGACAAGGCCGGGTCCGCGCGACTCAAAGTTGAAGGGCCTCAGGGATCAGGCCGTCACTGTCGTCGCCCGTTTCTTAAGACTTGGTTAACCATACGGTCGAGGTTGCGCGGCGGGTCTGCGCAGGAGAGCGGGTGTGGCTATTGCGGCGCGAACGGGTTGCGCCAGCCGCCGGCGCGGGCCGGTGCCCGCGCCGGAAAGTGCTTCTCGAGGTAATCGAGGATGAGCGCGCGGTCGGCGCCTTGGATGTCGGCCATGTTGTGGCGTGCTGTCATCCAGGCGAGGCTGTCGTCCCATTGCGCGCGGCTCATGCCCTGCGCCGCCACGAGCTTGAAGTTGTGGCAGGCCGTGCAGGCGTAGAAGGTCTCCTCCCGCCCCGGTCCTTCGGGCAGGGATTCGGGTGTCTCCGTGCCGGGCGCAAAGGCGGGTGCCGGGCCCTGCGCGAGGGCGCCGGTGCTGAGGACGACGACGAGCAGGCCGGCGCCGGCCGCGGGGCGCCAGGATCGTCCCCAAGATCTACCGGTGGACAAGCCGTCAGCCGACCAGGATGGCGATGCGATGCATCGGATTGGCCCCGTAGCCTTGCGGGTTCCAGTTGCCGGCGATGTGGGGCTGCATGCGCCCCTGCGAGTCGGTGGCGCGCGACCACACTTCGTAATAGCCGTCCGAGGGCAGCTTGAGGTTCGCGGTCCAGCGGTGCCAATCGTAGCGGTTCTTCAGGGGCCGAACAGCGGCGGGCGTCCAGGTCGCGCCGTAATCGAGCGACACGTCGACGCGCTCGCCCGTCAGATCGCCGGCCCAGGCGGCGCCGCGCAGGGCGACGTCGCGCGTGCCGGCGGGGAGCCTCGTGCCGTTGGCGGGGTTCGTGACGATGCTGCGCACCGGCATCGATTCAAGGATCCGGAAGCTCTTCTCATCCGCCTTGCCGCCCGGCACCATGGGGGTCGACGGCACCCGATAGGAGGTGCCGCCCATGCCTTGGCCGTCGTGCTCGCGGTCGCGGACGGCGATGCGGGTCAGCCACTTGCTCGACAGCGATCCCGGCCATCCGGGAATGACCAGGCGCACCGGGCCGCCATGGATATGCGGCAGCGGCGCACCGTTCATGGCCCATACGACGAGGCCGTGCTCGTCCATCGCCTTGTCGATCGGCATGCCGCGCGAGATCGACTCTTTGGAGGTGTCGCCGGACAGGTGCGGGTCGGCGCCGTAATGTCCCGTGTATTTCGCAGACGGCTTCACGCCCGCCGCCTTGAGCAGATCGGCGAGCGGCGCGCCCGTCCACTCGGCGCAGCCGGCGCCGCCGTTGGTCCATTGGTTGCCACGGCCGGGCGGCGAGAAGAACGAGCGTCCGTTGCCGCCGCATTCCAGCACCATGCGATAGGTTCTCGGCTGAATGCGCTTCTTGATCTCGCCGAGGTTCAGCGAGAGCGGCTGGTCGACCTCGCCGTCGACGACGATCTTCCACCCGTCCGCATCCTTCGCCTCGTCCGGAACCAGGCCGTTGTTGCGGATGAAGAACTTGGCCGTCGGCGTCGTCTCATCGTCGAGCATGTGCTCGGGCGTCTCGGCGACCAGCGGCTTGTCGCCGAGCACCACGAGGCCCTTTTCCTTGCCGGGGAACTCGAGGATCTGCGGCCCGCCTTGCGGCTGCCCCGCGCCTGCCGGCGGGGCGGCGCCCGGCGCCGGCGTCCCTTGCGCCAGCGCGGCCGGGATCAGGCCCGCCGGCATCGTGTCTCCGAAGGGGATGGTTGCGCCGACCGCAGCTCCGACCCCGGCGAGCCCGGCGCCGTTGAGAAAGCCGCGGCGGCTGACGTCGACGCGGCGGCCGAACACGATGGCATCGGCCCGCTCGGCATCGTCGGCATAGAGTTCCTGCAGGGAACGCTCGATCCTCGTCGTCGTCCTGTTCGTCATGGGTTTCCTCCGCCGGCGCGAGGCGTTCGGGCGGTGCCGTCGCTCGCGCGTTATCGCTGATCCGTGCGCTTACATGAGTTGGCCCGCATCGCGAGGTCAAGGCGGCCCAGGGCCGTCATCCGGCCGGCGCAGGCGGCGCCACCATCGCGTCGCCCTGGCCGCTCCGCGAGAGACCGGCGGCGACGAAGCCCGACGCCTTCATCTCCTCCACGAAAGCGCGCAGGTAGCGCGCCCCCGCGGCGCGCCCTTGCGGCATGCACATGGCCTGCTCGATGGCCATGAAGCGCTCGTCCATGACGCGCAGATCCGCATGCGCGGCGGCGAATTTAACGAGCGGCTGCCGCACGCCCGCCGCGGCGTCGAGCCCCTCCTTCACGAACAGCTCCATGGCGGCGGCCGAGCTCGGCGCGCGCACAAGCTCGGCATGCTTCAAGGTGCGGCTGAGATAGAGATCATAGGCCGCCTTGCTGCCGACGGCGATGCGCACGCCCGCGCAGTCGACCTCGTCGACGCTGCGCAGCGGTGAATCCGCCCGTACCATATAGGTGCCTTCGATCACCACGTAGGGCGCCGTGAAGGCGATCTCGGCGGCGCGCGCCGGCTCGTTGGCGAGAAAGCCGACGTCGCAGGCGCCGGCCTTGACGGCTTCGAAGGCCTTGCCGGCCGTGTCGAACGTCGTGAAGGCGACGGGGACGCCGAGGCGCCGTGCCAGCTCGCGCGCGAGATCGGCCGAGACGCCGCGCGGCTCGCCGCCGGCCGGACCCTCCTGCGCCAGCACCGGGTTGCCGAGATTGATGGCGGCCCGGAGGCGGCCGCCGGGCGCCAGGTCGTTCATGACGTCGGCCGGAACATTGTTCTGCATTGCCTTCCCTTGTCAGCTGGAGGACACCGTTACGACGTCGCGCGACGGAGGCAAGGGGTCCCGAGGTGTCCCGAGAACGCCGGAGGCGCATTGCGGGTTTCTGATAGGGCGCATCACAAAAGACGATTTGCCTCCGCGCGGGGCAATCGTCATGGTCGCGCCGGCCTGCGATCGGGCGCCTTTAATTGTCATGGCCGGGCTTGTCCCGGCCATCCTGGTGAGAAGAGCGCGGCGCTCTCCACATCGAGATCACCGGGACAAGCCTGGTGATGACGCACGTGGAATAGAGCCGTTCATGCCAACGGCGGACAGGGACGGAGCGGTGGGCGATGAGGCAGGTTGAAGTCGCGGTGATCGGGACCGGATGGTGCGGGGGCATCCGGGCGGAGACGCTCTCGCGCTCCGCCCTGGTCGATAAGCTGCACATCTGCGAGATCCGGCCCGAGCGCCTCGCCGAGGTCAAGGCCCTGACGCGGCCGGCGACGGCGACCCTCGATTATCAGGACATCATCAAAAACCCGGACATCGCCGTCGTCTACATTTCGACGACCCCGGAATCGAACCACTTTCCCATCGCCCGCGACTGCCTCCGGGCGGGCAAGCACGTCTTGCTCGAGAAGCCGATCGCGCTGGAATTGTGGGAAGCGGACGAGCTCATCACGCTGGCCCGGCGCGGCGGCGTGAAATTCACGATCGGCTACTCGCAGCGCTTCAACACCAAGGTGGCCTACGCCAAGAAGGCGATCGACGACGGCACCCTCGGCAGGGTCGTCAACGTCATGGTGAGCCGCCACATCGCCCGCGGCCTCGGCAAGAAGATCGGCCAGCGCGTCAAGCTCTCGCCGGTGGTGATGGAATCGACGCACGACCTCGATTTCGTGTTCTGGATGCTGGAGCCGGCCAAGCCCGTGCGCGTCTATTCGCAGGGGGCCTACGGCTACATGCAGGACATCAACGGCTCCTACGATTGCATGTGGTCGATCGTCACCATGGACAGCGGCGCGCTGGTGGTGATCGGCGGCGGTTGGAACCTGCCGCCGAGCTATCCGAACTACTGCTCGACCTGGATGGAGATCACCGGCACCGACGGCGCGCTGATCCTCGACGACACCCATCGCGACAACTGGCTCAACACGGTCGCCGGCGGCACGCAGTTCCCGATGTCGACCATGCCGGGCGAGCAGGTCGATCACGTCTTCGCCGGGCAGATGGGGCCGGAGACGATCCACTTCCTCGAATCGTGCCTGCTCGACCGCCCGCCCATGGTAGCGGCCGAGCATGCCCGCATGGTGATGGCGACGTATCTCGCCGCCGACCTCTCGGCGGATATCAACGAACCGGTCGAGCTGCCGCTCTCGAACGCGGCCATGGCGGCCATCCACGACATGACGGCAGGAGGCAAGCATGCGAAAGTCGGCTAAGGGCATCGGTCTCGCCATCGTCGGCGCCGGCCGCGTCGGCCTCTTCCGCGGCGAGGTGGCGGCGCGCCATCCGGCGGTCGAATGGATCGGCATCGCCGAGAAGAATCCGGAGCGCGGCCAGCGGGTGGCCGAGGCGATCGGCGCCGAGTTCGTCACCACCGATCATCGCGAGCTGCTGCGGCGGCCCGAGGTCAACGCCGCCATCATCGCCACCGACGAGCACCTGCATGTCGATCCGATCATGGCGTCGATCGAGCGCGGCATCCCGATGCTGATCGAGAAGCCGCTCGCCACCGATCTCGGCGAGTCGGCGCGCATGCTGAAGGCGATTGAAGAGGCGAAGCTCGACGCGGTGGTCGGCTACACGCAGCGCTTCCGGCGCAAATGGCTCGCCGGCAAAGAGAAGGTGCGCACCGGCGCGCTCGGCGACGTCACCCTCGTCACCTCGCGCGCCTTCATGAACCGCCTCGTCGCCATCGACAATTACAAGCGCACCGACCGACCTGAGACCATCTCGCCGATGGTCATCTCGGGCACGCACGCCCTCGATGTGGTCATGTGGTACATGGAGGCGAAGACGCCGGTCGAGATCTACGCGAGATCCGTCGACAAGGTGCTCGGCCCAGAATGGAAGGGCATCGACGCCACCGCCGGCATGATCATGTTCGCGGACGGCAGCGTCTACCACCTGTGCATCTCGTGGGCCCTGCCGGTGACCTGGCCGGGCGCCGTCTACTCGCTCGAGGTCGGCATCAACGGCACCGAGGGCGTGCTCACCATCGACGACACCCATCGCGACATGGTGATGGCGGTGTCGCAGCCGCAGGGCGAGGGCTACGCCCCCGACAAGAGCCGCCTCGTCGATTTCCTCGGCAGCTATCCGCCCGGCGACATCGCCCTCGGCGAGCTGCGCGGCCCGATGCGCGAGGAAACCGATTCCTGGCTCGGCCGCGTCTCCATGGGATTGCCGACGCAGGCGGCGACCGCCGCCGAAGCGCACCGCAACCTGATGCTCACCAAAGCGCTCGATCTGTCGGCCAAGCGCAAGCAGCCGGTGCCGCTGCCCCTCGAGCCGGACGGGGAGCGCGAGCTCGCGGTGGCGTAGCCGCGCTCCACGCACCTCAGCATGAGGAGGTTTGGTTTATCATTGAGGCTCGGCACTCAACCCGGCGGCTCGGCGGGGAGCTGCCAGGTCGAGGTGGCGGCGGCGACGAGCTTGCCGTCCTCGCCGGTCATGCGCGATTCCAGATAGGCGACGGTGCGGCCGCGGCGGAGGAAGCGGCCCTCGCAGGTGACGCGGCCGGCTTGGGCCGGCCGCAAATATTGCGTTTTCATCTCGAGCGTGATGCCTGGGCGCCCGGTGACGTGCTTGATGAGATGCCCCATCGAGATGTCGAGCGCGGTGGCGATGACGCCGCCATGCAGGCTGCCCTGCGGGTTGAATAGGAAGTCCTTGACCGTGAACGCCACGACGCAGCTCTCGTCCGTGTAGGAGATCTCGAGGCCGAGCAGCCTCGCCAGAAAGAAGGTGCCGAAGCCCGGCTGATGCGTCCTCAGCGCCTCGT
>DASQLE010000090.1:0-6080 GCA_035630175.1 Beijerinckiaceae bacterium | reverse complement strand
CTCGCGACGACCTCCCTTGCTCGAGCAACGCGCCCCGATCGGACGCCCGAGCCGAAGGTCCTGCGAATGACGGCTCTTGCGGCCGCGTCGCGGAAATTGTCCTGCGATCCGGGAGGCAAGTCAAAGAAAATGAAGGGAATGAGGCTCTCAGGCGCATCGGCCGTCTCGCCAGCGGTTTTCGGCAGCGAGTTCCGCCGACCGTGCAGCACGGCGCAGAAGTAGAATTGCCAAAAAGCAGACGACGTGATCGATCTCGAAGGTCGAGCAGGCCTTGCGCGACGAACCGGTTGTCCCGCGCTCGGGCAGGAGAGCGTATCGTGATTCCGTGGGTTCAACTCGACACCGTCGCCGTTCCTGGCGAGCAGGATGTCTTGCGCCTGATGCAGCGCGGCGACGAGTTCTCGATCAGGATCGGGACGATCGAGCTGATGAACAATCGGCTGCGCGGCTCCGAAGAGGCGTTGGCTACGCTGACCTGCGCCCGCCTTCACGATCGTCCGCGGGCGCGCGTGCTGATCGGCGGCCTTGGTATGGGGTTCACGCTTCGCGCTGCCCTCGACGGGCTCGGCTCCGAGGCCGGCGTCGTCGTTGCGGAGCTCGTTCCGGCGGTGGCGGCGTGGGTTCGCGGCCCCCTCGCAAAGCTGTTCGCCGGAAGCCTGGACGATCCGCGCGTCGAGTTGCGGCTAGAGGATGTCAGCCGTTCCATCCAGTCAGGTCCGGCACAGTACGACGCTATCTTGCTTGACGTCGACAAGGGACCGGAGGGATTGACGCGGCGAGCCAATGACCGGCTCTACGACATGTGGGGCCTGCGGCGGGCTCGCTATGCGCTCCGGTCAGACGGCGTCCTGGCGGTCTGGTCCGGCGGCCCTGATCGCAAGTTCAAGGCGCGGCTGCAGCGCTCCGGCTTGCCGTCGATGAGGTGCGCGTGCACGCCAACAGCAGCAGCGGTCGCCGTCACGTCCTATGGCTCGCGACACGCGGCTGACGCCTCGACGTCAGGCCATTCCATTATTTCTGCTATATCTGCCGCCAAGCTGAAACCGATCATGGTCTCCGAGGCTTCTTCTTCATATCGACTGATATTTCCTGACGCAGTCGGCACCGGGTGCGTCGATTGAGGTGATGACCATGCAGGTCTTCGGTTCGAACGATTTCCTTCCCCGCGTGAACAACTGTCCTCGCTCCGTGATGACCATCGCCGTTGCCCGCGTGCTCCGGGAACCCTACGCAGCGCTTCTTGACGAGGGGCTGCCCGCTCATCTCCTCGCCGTGATCCAGCGCATGGACGCAGGCTCGGGATAGACTACCCAATTACGCAGTTATCATGTTTGCCGGGGCGGGGAGCGCGCCGCGCTCCCCGGCGTGACCGGCCTAGCGAACGGGGATGTTGGCGCTCTTGAGCACGTCCCGCAGAAGGTTCGTGTATTCATCCATGAACACACGGCTCGCCCGGCTGTCGAGGAAGGCGCTCTGGATCTGGTTCTGCTTCGCGTAAGCCTGCCAGGACGGCGTCTCGGTCATCTTCCGGAACAGGTCCGAATAATAGCGCAGCGCCTCGGGCGGCATGTTCGGCGGGCCGACGAGACCGCGCGCTTGCGGCACGCCCGGGATCTTGAAGCCGGCCTCGGGCAAGGTCGGCACATCGGGAAAGCCGTCGATGCGCTCGTCGGCGATCTGCGCGATCGGGCGCAGCTTGCCGCTGCGCACGAGATCGCCGATCTCGGCGGCCTCGATCATCATCATGTCCACATGCCCGCCGAGCAGGGCGGCGACCCGCTCGCCGCCCGAGGGGAAGGAGATGAAGGGCCAGTCGGCGCCCGTCTCCCGCATGAGCAGCTGCCGGATGAGGTTGTCGCGAGCCAGGAGCGATCCGCCGGACTGCTTGAGCTTGCCGGGATTGGACTTGGCGGCAGCGATGAAGTCCTGCATCGAGCGATAGGGCGAGTCCGCGCGCACCACGACGAGGGCAGGCTCGAGCACCAGCCGCGCCACCGGCGTCAGCTGGTCCATGCTCACCTTGGCTTCTTTGTGGACGAGAGGATCGGTGATGTAGAGGTTCGTGAACACGGCCATGACGTGCGCGTCGCCCGACTTCTCCATGAGATAGTTCATGGCGGTCGTGCTGCCGCCGCCTTGCCGCGGCGTGATCGCAAAGCGCGTCGCGACGAGGTTCTCCTTCTCCATGATCGAGATCAGCGCCCGGGCGAGCTGGTCCGCACCGCCGCCCGGGCCGGTGTGGACCACCAGCTCCACCGGCCGCGTCGGCTTGAAAGCCTCCTGCGCGTGGGCTCCTCCGCTTACGGCCAGCGCAAGGCCGAGCACGGCGGCCATCATCGTCGGTCTCATCGGCGTGTCCTCCCGATCGATCAGAGCCCGGTGGCTCCGGGTCTTATGAGAAACGGAAAGAGAGCCTGTCCGACGGATTTAATCAAACGTTTTTTTACATTGTCGCGCAGAGACGGCCGCGTTAGCGTCCGGCGGCCGCGCAGCGCTGAGGTGCCCCGTGAAGATCATGGTCCTGATGAACCAATACACGCCTGAGGCGCTGCAGCGCCGCAAGGAGGTGGTCGAGGCTTCGACCTCGGCGGGAGTGGAGATCGGCTACGGCGTCATCGAGGGCAGCGCCGGCGGCGAGGCCGTCACCGACCTGCACCGGGCCATGGTCGCACCGGCGGCCGGACGCGCCGCCCTGGCGGCCGAGAAAGCCGGCTATGACGCGGTGGTCGCCTGGGGAACGCTCGACCTCGGCGTCGAGGAAGGCCGCCACCTGATCAGCATCCCGATCGTCGGGCCGGGACGGGTCGCCGCCAGCATCGCGGCGACGCTGTGCCAGCGCTTCGCCGTGCTCGCCTATAGCCAAAAGCAGATCATCATGTTCCGGAAGGCGATGCGCGGCTGGGGCCTCGAACCCTGGGCGGTCGATTACCGGCACGTCGACATGCGCCCCATGGAGATCCCGGAGCGCCGCACTGAAGCGCGCGAGCGCTTCGTCGCCGAGGCGCGCAAGGCCGTGCAGGAGCGCGGCGCGGAGCTGATCCTGCCGCTCGGCTACTCGATCGTGCCGCTTACCTTCAAGGCCGCGGACCTGGCCGAGGATATCGGCGTGCCGGTGATCGATCCGTTGCCGCTCACCATGCGCCTCGCCGAGGCGCTGGCCGCCTCGGGCTTCAAGAACAGCCGCGCCGCCTATCCGGCCGTCA
The DNA here is from genome assembly GCA_035630175.1 of Beijerinckiaceae bacterium. Taxonomy (GTDB): domain Bacteria; phylum Pseudomonadota; class Alphaproteobacteria; order Rhizobiales; family Beijerinckiaceae; genus JAJKJG01. Next base: position 2,877 of record DASQLE010000090.1, on the reverse strand, counting down.
CCCTGCCATGAGAGACCGGCCATGAGCGACGTCAAGCCCTGGTTGCGCATCGGCTACGTGACGCCGCACCCGCTCGTCGACACGCTGCCGTACGAGTTCTATTTGATGGCCCCGCCCGGCTTGATGATGGCGTCCGCGGGCCTCGAGATCGAAGACTACACGAAAGCCGCCGTGGAGAAGCAGCTGCCGTTTCTGGACGGCCGCATCGACATGCTGATCAAGCGCGGCGTCGGACCGCTCGTGATCTCGGGCGTGCCGATCGCGATGGCGCTCGGGCGCGAGCGGATGCGGGGCCTCCTCGCCGAGCTCGCCGGGCGCTGGGCCCGTCCGTTCGATACGGATGCGGAGGCGATCATCGCCGGCTTGAAGCATCTGCGTGCGCGCCGGGTCGGGCTGGCGACGCGTTGGAACGACGCCATGAACAATACGCTGGCCGCGTATCTCGCAGAAGCCGGCATCGAGGTCGTTCACTGCGCCAATTCCGGCCGTAGCATGGTCGAGAACGCGTCCCTCGACGACGAGACGGGCATCCGCCTCGCCGTCGAACTCGGCGGCGCGGCGTTCGGCGACGGGACGGCGGACGCCGTGATCATGCCGGGCGGGCGCTGGCTCACGCTCGGGGCGGTGCGCGCGCTGGAGGAGCGTTTCGGCAAGCCCGTGATCACGAACCATACCGCCGGCCTGTGGTCGTCCCTGCGCGCCGCCGGCCACCGGCAGCCGATCTCCGGCTGGGGGCGGCTCCTGTCGAGTCTCGGCGATCGCGCGCTATGAGCTCCGCGACGCTGACGCGCCGGCTCGCCGGGTTCGCCCTCGATCCGGCCTATCGCCGCCTGCCCGATGACGTGGCCCATGCCGTCCGTCGCGCCATGCTCGACTCGCTCGGCGTGGCGGTGGCGGGAGCACGGCACGAGGCCACGAAGATCGCCGCGACGATGGTGACACGGCTCGGCGCCGGCGGCGAATGCCGGCTGATCGGCTCGGCGCAGCGCACCGATCCGGTCAACGCCGCGCTTCTCAACGGCATCGCCGCGCACGTGCTCGACTGGGACGACACCATCTTGCCGACGCGCGCGCATCTGAGCGCTGCGCTCCTGCCGGCCTTGTTCGCGCTCGGCGAGCGCGAAGGCTGGACCCTCGACGACATCGTGCCGGCCTTCGCCGTCGGCTTCGAGCTGCAGGCGCGCATGAACAGCGCCGTCTATCCGGCGATCCACTTGCGCGGCTGGCAGGGGACCGGCATCGTCGGCGGCGTCGGCACGGCGGCCGCGGCGGCGCGCATGCTGAGCTTCGACGCGGATCGCACGTGCCACGCCATGGGCCTTGCCGCCACCAACGCGTCCGGGCTGATCGCCACCTTCGGCTCCATGGCGAAGCCGCTCAATATCGGCCGCGCCGGCGCCTCCGGCCTGCAGAGCGCGCTGCTTGCCGCGCTCGGCTATACTTCGCACGCCGACATCCTCGGCGCCGGACGCTTCCTGGAGCTCTATGACGAGGCGCCGCGCCACGACCTTCTCGTCGAAGGCCTCGGCTGGGACTGGGCGATCCTCCGCAACGGCTACAAGCCGTACCCGTGCGGGTTCGTCGCGCACGCCATGATCGATGCCGTGCGCGACCTGCGCGCCCGCACCGGCGCGGCACGCCCGCTGACCCGGCTCGACCTGCGCCTGTCGACCGAATCCACGCAACTGATGGGCAACGCCGATCCCCGCAACGAGCTCGAGGCGAAGTTCTCTCTCGTCTACGAGGCGGCGGTGGCCTGGATCGACGGCCATGTCACGCCGGCCGCGTTCGAGCCCGCGGCCGTGCGCGACCCGCGCTATCGCTCGGTCATGGCGCTGACACACATCGTCTCCTCGCACGAGGTCGCCCAGCACGAGGCTTTCGTCGAGGCCGCCTTCGCGGACGGCGCCGTCGAGCGCCTGCACGTCGCCCATGCCCGCGGCACCCCGGCGCGGCCGCTCACCGACGGCGACCTCCTGGAAAAGTTCGTCGCCGCGCTCACCCTCGGCGGCATCGCCGGCGGCGAGCGGCTCGGCACGATGATCCTGTCGGAGCCGCGCGTGCCGATCGCGACCCTGATGGACCGGCTGAGCTTCGCCGTCGGCGAGAGATGACCGTGGGCATGCCGAGTCGAGAGGCTTGGCGCCGATGATGGTCGCCGCGATCTTCGCCGCGGGGAGCGGCGCCATCGTTCCGCAGCGTAGCACAGCCATGGTCGAACCGTTCGCTCCGGGAGTCGCGGATGGCCGAGATCACCGTCTTGCAGTAGGTCGGCCAATTAATGCAGGGTCACAGCGCGGATCAGTAGGCCGCGTATGGGCTTGGCAACTACGATCAGCATTGGGAGGTCACAAAGAAGTTCTCAATTCGAGGCGACAGGCGACTGGGAGCTTTTCTGTCGAAAAAAACATCGCTTGGGCGCTAAGGATGTGAACTGCTTTACATCGCAGCCCGGCGCGCGGGTCTACAGTCCGAGATGCGAAGCCCATCCGTCCCTTGCTTCGCCACCTGTCCTATCTCAGACCGGCTGAGCGGGGGTCTTTAGCCGCGCCTCCAAAATGCTGCGGTGTTCACCCATGGTCGCTAGCCGGCACGACGAACGCTTCATCGTCAAGTAAAAGCGCGCGTGCGGGCAGCCACTTGACAGTGTTTCGCCGCCGCGAGAGCCTAACGGGAAAGTGGCTTGCATTAAGGTCAGGCTTGCGGCGCCGGATCAACATGAACGATGACGCGCTTGACAAACGGGAAGGACAGGCCGCCCGGCCCGAGCGAGCCGACGTGCGTAACCCAGGCGTGGAGCTCGTACAGTACGCGGGTGCGCGGCATTTGGGACCAAAATCAGGGCAGGAATCCCGTCGAGGTAAACGATGCCGGTGG
>DASQLE010000089.1:0-2708 GCA_035630175.1 Beijerinckiaceae bacterium | reverse complement strand
GATCGGCGGATGCTCGGCGCGGATCGTGCCGAGCTCCGGCACGGTGATCTGGAAATCCGCCAGCACCTCGAGAAGAAAGGCCTCGAAGGCCTCGTCGGTGCGGTCGAGCTCGTCGATGAGCAGCACCGGCGCGCCGGCCGGATCCGGCTCGAGCGCTTGCAGGAGCGGGCGTCGGACGAGGTAGCGGTCGGAGAACAGGTCGGTCTCGAGCTGCGTCCGGTCGACCGCGCCGCCCGCCTCGGCGAGGCGGATCGCCATCATCTGCCCGGCATAGTTCCATTCGTAGACGGCGGCGGCGACATCGAGGCCCTCGTAGCATTGCAGGCGGATGAGGCGCCGCCCGAGCGCGGCGGAGAGGACCTTGGCGATCTCGGTCTTGCCGACCCCCGCCTCGCCCTCCAGGAACAGCGGCCGCCCGAGCTTCAGGGCGAGGAACAGCACCGTCGCCAGCGGCCGGTCGGCGACGTAGCCGGCGTTCTTCAGGAGGTCGAGGGTTGTCGTGATCGAAGCGGGGAAGGGGCTCATGCCACTTTCTTTACGGCAAGCCGGCGCGCGAGGCACCATACCGTGCGCGACGTCAAGATCGTCGAAGAGCGCTTCTTCCATTTGCAGGAGCGGCGGTCGCGCGCTTTCATCGCTCCCCTTCAGGGGAGGGCCGAGCGCGAAGCGCCGGGGTGGGGGTCACACCGCTGCCGTCGATGGCGCTGCGCGCCAGGACCCCGCCCGGCTCGGATGCCGCCGCATCCGAGTCCGCCCTCCCCAAGGGGAGGGATAGCCAACTACCGATCGACAGCGGCCTTGACGGCGCGGCGGGCCATGACGCCGATGAGATGGGCGCGGTATTCGGCATCGGCGTGGATGTCGCTGTTCAGCCCGTCCTGGGACGCCGCCAGCCCCTCCAGGGATTGCGGCACGAAGCTCTTGGCGAGGGCGGCCTCGGCCTCGGCCCAGCGGAAGACGCCGTTGGCGCCGGCGCCCGTCACGGCGACGCGGATCTCGCCCGAGCGCTTCGCCACGAACACGCCGACCAAGGCGTAGCGCGACGCCGGGTGGCGGAACTTCTTGTAGCCGGCTTTCTGCGGGATCGGGAACGACACCTTGGTGATGATCTCGCCCTCTTCGAGCGCCGTCTCGAACAGACCCTTGAAGAACTCGTCAGCGTGGATCTTGCGCTTGTTGGTGGTGACGACGGCGCCGAGGCCGAGGGCGGCGGCGGGCCAATCGGTCGAGGGATCGTTGCCGGCGAGGGAGCCGCCGAGGGTGCCGCGATTGCGCACGGCCGGATCGCCGAGCACCGAGACAAGCTCGGCAACCGCCGGGATCGCCTCCTTGACGTCGGGCGAGGTCTCGACCTCGACATGCCGGGTCATGGCGCCGATCGTCACCGAGCGGGGGCTACGCTCGATGCCGCTCATTCCCGGGATGCCGGCGAGGTCGATCAGGGCCGGCGGCGCCGCGAGGCGCTGCTTCATCACCGGCAACAGCGAGTGCCCGCCGGCCAAGTATTTCGCCTCCTCGTTCTTGGCGAGGAGCGAGGCTGCCTCGCGCAGACTCTTGGGGCGGTGATAGGTGAAGGCGTACATCCGATCCCTCCGTCATTCCATCGTCGTCATCCTCAGGTCGCCGCTCTGCGGCGCCCGAGGATGACGGGTGATCGCTACGCCGCCATCCGTCCGCGCGCCCGCTGCGCCGCGCGCCACACCGCCTGCGGGGTCGCCGGCATGGCGATGTCCTCGTGGCCGAGGGCGTCGGTGACGGCGTTGATCACCGCCGCCGGCGCAGCGATGGCGCCGGCCTCGCCGCAGCCCTTGATGCCGAGCGGGTTCGACGGGCACGGCGTCACCGTCATGTCGACGGTGAACGAGGGCAGATCCTCGGCGCGCGGCATCTGGTAGTCCATGTAGCTCGCCGTGACGAGCTGGCCCGCTTCGTCGTAGACGGCGAACTCGGCCAGCGCCTGGCCGATGCCCTGGGCGATGCCGCCATGCACCTGGCCCTCGACGATCATGGGATTGATGACGACGCCGAAATCGTCGACCGCGGTCCACCGCGCGATGGCGGTGACGCCGGTCTCCGGATCGATCTCCACCTCGCAGACATGCACCCCGGCCGGGAAGGTGAAATTGGTGGGATCGTAGAAGGCGCCCTCCTTCAGTCCGGGCTCGAGATCCTGGCCGGAGAACTTATGGGCGATATAGGCCTGCAGGGCGACCTCGCCGAAAGCGAGCGCGCGGTCGGTGCCGGCAACGGAGAATTTTCCGTCCTTGAACTCGATGTCGCCCTCGGCCGCCTCAAGCGCGTAGGCGGCCACCTTGCGGCCTTTGGCGACGACCTTGTCGAGCGCCTTGGCGACCGCCGACATGCCGACAGCGCCGGAGCGCGAGCCGTAGGTGCCCATGCCGAACTGCACCTTGTCCGTGTCGCCGTGCACGATGCTGACCTGCTCGATCGGGATGCCGAGCCGGTCGCAGACAAGCTGCGCGAAGGTCGTCTCGTGGCCCTGCCCGTGCGCGTGCGAGCCGGTCAGGACCTCGACCGATCCGGTCGGGTTGACGCGCACCTCCGCCGATTCCCACAAGCCGACGCCGGCGCCGAGGGAGCCGACCGCCTGGCTCGGCGCGATGCCGCAGGCCTCGATATAGGATGAGAAACCGAGGCCGCGCAGCTTGCCGCTCCGCTCGCTGTCGCGCTTGCGGGCCTTGAAGCCG
>DASQLE010000088.1:0-3031 GCA_035630175.1 Beijerinckiaceae bacterium | reverse complement strand
CGCAGACGAGGTCCGCCCGGCCGGCGCCGGCGGCGCGCAGGACGTCGAGCCGCCGCCCGTCCCCGTAATAGACGCGGAAGCCGAACGCTGCGGCGGCGCGGATGCGGTCGACATTGTTGTCGATCACCGTCACGTCGATGTTCTCGGCCAGGAGGACCTGGTTCACGACTTGGCCGAAACGCCCGAAGCCGACGACCATCACCGTGCCATGCGTCGCCTCGAGCGGCACGAAATCCGGTTCCGGCTGCCGATCGGGCATGCGCGCGAGGGCGACGTCGATGCCCTTTGCGAGAAGCGGCCCGACGAACATGGTCAGGGCGGCGAGGGCGGTGAGGAACTGCGCCGCAAGCGGCGACAGCAAAGCGAGCCCCGCCCCCAGGGGCAGCAGCACGAACGCGAACTCGCCCGCCGGCGCGAGCAGGGCGCCGCCGCGCACGGCGTCGCGCCAGGGCGAACGGAACAGCCGAAACAGGATGGCGACGATGGCGATCTTGGCGACCAGGACGGCCGCCGTCGCGAGAAGCAGCAACGGCCATCGCTGGAGCACGATTCCAGCATCGATGGACATGCCGACGGACATGAAAAACAGGCCGAGCAGGATGCCGCGGAAAGGCTCGATGTCGGCCTCGAGCTGATGGCGGAAATTGGATTCGGCCAGGAGCACACCGGCCAGGAAGGCGCCCATGGCCATGGACAGGCCGGCATATTCCATGACGAGGGCCGCGCCGAGGACGACGAGCAGCGCCGAGGCGGTCATCACCTCGCGCGCCCCGCTGGAGGCGAGGAGCCTGAACAGCGGATTCAGGCCGTAGCGGCCGACCGCGTAGACGAGACCAAGCGCCGCAGCCGCCCTGAGCCCCGCCAGCAACAGCTCCCAGGCGGACTCGGCCTCGCCGCCGGCGGTCGCAAGGAGCGGCATGAGGGCCAGGATCGGGGCGATCGACAGATCCTGGAATAGAAGGATCGCGAAGGAGCGCTGGCCGTAGGCCGCCCCGAGGTCCCCCCGCTCCTCGAGCATCTGCAGCCCTACCGACGTGGCCGAAAGGGCGAGCGCCGCCGCGGCCACGAGGGCGCCGCCGAAGGACAGGCCTGCGACAAGGCCAGCCGCCGTCGCCACGGCCGCCGCGGTGACGGCGAACTGGGCGAGGCCGAGCCCGAAGATGTCGCGGCGCATGGACAGCAGGCGCGACACCTTGAGCTCGAGCCCGACCAGGAACAGGAGGAGCACGACGCCGAGCTCCGCGACGCCGAGCAGCGTTTCGGGGTGCGAGATCAGCGAAAGGCCGGACGGTCCGATGACCACCCCGGCGGCGAGATAGCCGAGCACGGCGCTCTGGCCGAGACGCCGGAAGATCGGAACGGCGACCACGGCCGCGGTGCAGAACACCAGGACCGGCGGCAGGAAGCTGGCATGCGAGGCGGCGCTGGCCATGGCGGTGGCGTGACTTCGGGTGGGAATGGCAAGAGGTCGCGGGACGGAGCGGCTTCCCATACTGTCTATTGCCCCGGAGGGCGAGAGCGCCCCCCGGACCATGGCCCGAGCGCCGGTTTGCCGCGCCTCTCCGCTTGACACGCCCCGGGCGGTCTCGCACATCCGCCCTATATGTCAGAGGTGTCCCTGCCCCCCCTGGACGTCCTGCTCTGCGCCCCGCGCGGCTTCTGCGCCGGGGTGGTGCGGGCCATCGATGCCGTCGAGAAGGCGCTCGTCCGCTACGGCGCGCCGGTCTATGTGCGCCACGAGATCGTCCATAACAAATACGTGGTCGAGAGCCTCCGCCGCAAAGGCGCGATCTTCGTGCACGAGCTGGACGAGGTGCCCGACACCGGAGCACCGGTGATCTTTTCGGCGCATGGGGTGGCGAAATCGGTGCCGGCGGAGGCGGTCTCCCGCCGCCTTCTGACCATCGACGCCACCTGTCCTTTGGTGACGAAGGTCCATCGCGAGGCCGAGATCCATTACCGGCGCGGGCGGCACGTCATCCTGATCGGCCATGCCGGCCATCCCGAGGTCGTCGGCACCATGGGGCAGCTGCCGAAAGGCTCGATCACCCTCGTCGAATCGCTCGACGACGTCGGCCGCATCGCGCCGGCCGATTCGTCGAACCTCGCCTATGTCACGCAGACGACCCTGTCCGTGGACGACACGCGGGAGATCGCCGAGGCGCTGACGCGGCGCTTTCCCGAGATCGTCGCGCCGCACAAGGAGGACATCTGCTACGCCACCACCAACCGCCAGGAGGCGGTCAAGCACGTGGCGCCGCAGGTCGACGCCATGATCGTGGTCGGCTCGCAGAATTCGTCGAACTCGCAACGGCTGCGCGAGGTGGCGGAACGGGCCGGCTGCCCGATCGCGCGGCTGGTCCTGCGCGCCGGCGATCTCGATTGGTCCGAGTTCGCCGCTATCCGCCGGCTCGGCGTCACGGCCGGCGCATCGGCTCCCGAGGTGCTGGTCGAAGAGATTCTCGACGCGTTCGCCGAGCGCTACACCCTCAAGGTCGAGACGGTGGTCACGACCGAGGAGAACATGATCTTCCCGCTGCCGCGGGGCCTGCGCGGCGAGGCGGCGGAGTAGCCGTGGCCGTCTACACGGAGGTCACGGACGAGGAGCTGTCGGCGTTCATCGGCACCTACGACATCGGCACGGTGCTGTCCTGCAAGGGCATCGCCGAGGGGGTCGAGAACACCAATTACTTCCTGCACACGAGCGGCGGCTCCTTCATCCTCACGCTGTACGAGAAGCGGGTGCGGGAGGCCGACCTGCCGTTCTTCCTCGGCCTCATGGAGCACCTGGCCGGGCGCGGGCTGACCTGCCCGCAGCCGGTGCGCAACCGGAGCGGGCAGCCGCTCGGCCGCCTCGCCGGGCGGCCCGCGGCGATCATCAACTTCCTCGAGGGCTTGTCGATCCGCCGCCCCACGGCCCGCCATTGCGGCGCGTTGGGCGAGGCCCTGGCGCGGCTCCATCTCGCCGGCCGCGATTTCCCGATGCAGCGGCCGAACGCCTTGTCCCTGAGCGGCTGGCGGCCGCTCTTCG
>DASQLE010000087.1:0-8411 GCA_035630175.1 Beijerinckiaceae bacterium | reverse complement strand
AAATGGCGATGCCCGAGCTGCTCGCCTTCACCCGCATGACCGGCGATCTGGTCAAGGCCATGCGCGGCTGCCCGCAGCCGATCGTCGCCGCCCTCGACGGCGTCTGCGTCGGGGCCGGTGCGATCATGGCGATGGCCTCCGACATCAGGCTGGCGACGCCGGCGACGAAAACCGCCTTCCTCTTCTCCCGCGTCGGCCTTGCCGGCTGCGACATGGGCGCCTGCGCGATCCTGCCGCGGATCATCGGCCAGGGCCGCGCCTCCGAATTGCTGTTCACGGGCCGGATCATGACCGCTGAGGAGGGCCTGGCCTGGGGCTTTCACAACCAGCTGGCCGACGACGCGCTGGCGGAGGCGCAAGCCACCGCGCGCGCCCTGGAGAACGGGCCCACTTTCGCCCATGGCATCACCAAGACCCAGCTCAACATGGAATGGGCGGTGAGCCTGGAGACCGCGATCGAAATGGAGGCGCAGGCCCAGGCGATCTGCATGGCGACCGGCGATTTCCGCCGCGCCTTCGAAGCCTTCGCGGCGAAGCGCACGCCCCAGTTCGAGGGCGACTGATGAGCGACAAGAGCTTCCTAGATTGGCCATTTTTCGATAGTCCTCACAGAGAGTTGTCGGAGAGTCTTGAAATCTGGTGCGAAGCCAGTCTGTCGGACGGGCATGGCGAGGATGTGGACGCTGAGTGCCGTGCCCTGGTGCGCAAGCTCGGCGCCGGCGGCTGGTTGCGCTATTGCGTCCCGGCATCTCATGGCGGTGTGCACGAAAGTCTCGACGTTCGCTCGCTTGCTTTGATCCGCGAAACGTTGGCGCGCCATAGCGGCCTCGCCGATTTCGCGTTCGCCATGCAGGGCCTGGGATCGGGCGCTATCAGCCTGTTCGGCACCGAAGCTCAGAAACGATCTTATCTTCCGGCAGTGGCGAGGGGCGAGAAGATCGCGGCCTTCGCGCTGACCGAACCGGCATCGGGCTCGGACGTGGCGTCGATGGAGGCCGCGGCGCGGGAGGCCGACGGCGGCTATGTCGTCAACGGCGCCAAGTCCTACATTTCCAACGGCGGCATCGCCGATTTCTACATCCTCTTCGCCCGCACCGGCGAAGCGCCCGGCGCCAGGGGCGTCTCGGCCTTCATCGTCGATTCGGGCACCGAAGGCCTCGACGACAGCGAGCGCATCCAGGTGATCGCGCCGCACCCGCTGGCCATCCTCAACTTCGTCGACATGCGCCTCCCCGCTTCCGCCTTGCTCGGCGAACGCGGCCGCGGCTTCGCGCAGGCGATGGCGACCCTGGACCTGTTCCGCACCACGGTCGGCGCCGCCGCGCTCGGCTTTGCCCGGCGTGCGCTCGACGAGGCGACGCAGCGCGCCCTCACCCGCAAGTCCGGCGGCGCCACGCTCGCCGACAATGCGATCGTCCAGTCGATGCTCGCCGAGATGGTTCTCGACGTCGATGCCTCGGCTTTGCTCGTCTATCGCGCCGCCTGGCTGCACGACGTCAAGCGGCAGCGCAACAGCCGCGAGGCGGCACTCGCCAAGCTCCACGCCACCGACAGCGCGCAGAAGGTGATCGACAAAGCGGTGCAGATATTCGGCGGCCTCGGCGTAACGGTGGGCGTGCCGGTCGAGAGCCTCTACCGCGAGATCCGCGCGCTCAGGATCTACGAAGGCGCATCGGAGGTGCAGAAGGTGGTGATCGCCCGCAACCATCTGGCGCAGGCCCGCAAATGAGGCCGCTGCTTCCGCCGGGCTGGCCCCGGCCCAAAGGCTATTCGAACGCCGTTTCGGCGATCGGCCGCCTGATCTTCACCGCCGGCATCATCGGCTGGGACGAAGAGGAGCGGCTCGCCGCCCCCGATCTGGTCGGCCAGTTCCGGCAGATCCTGCTCAACACGCTGGCGATTCTCGCGCAGGACGGTGCCGGGCCCCAGCATGTCGTGCGGATGACCTGGTATGTCGTCGACATCGACGAATATCGGTCCGGCCTGGCCGAGATCGGCGCAATCTACAAGGCGATCATGGGCCGCAACTTCCCAGCAATGGCGGTGGTCGAGATCGGCGCCCTGGTCGAACCCGGGGCGCGGATCGAGATCGAAACGACCGCGGTGGTGCCGGAATGATCGACACGTTCATCCGCGACCGCCTGCCCCCGCCCGACCGGCAGCCGGAATTTATCTTCGACCTGCCCGAGCTTCGCTATCCCGAGCGGCTCAACGCCGCGGTCGAGCTGATCGACCGGCAGGATCCGGCCGCGCCGGCCGTGTTGAACGACGCCGGCGCCTGGACCTACGGCGCGATGAAGGACCTTTCCGACCGGATCGCGCGCCTGCTGGTCGAGCGCGAAGGCCTGGTCCCCGGCAATCGCGTCTTCCTGCGCGGACCGAACAACGCGATGCTGTTCGCCTCGTGGCTCGGTGTCCTGAAAGCCGGCGGCGTGGTCGTCACCACCATGCCGATGCTGCGGCCCGGCGAGATCGCCACGATCCTCGAACGCGCCCAAATATCCCACGCCATCGTCGACGGCCGATTCCGCGACGATTTCGACGCGGCCGGCGGGGTGCGCTCGCTGCTCGTCTATGACGGGGACAATGGCATCGAGGGGCTCGACAAGGTCGCCCCGGGCTTCACCCCCGTCGACACCCGCCGCGACGACGTCGCCCTGATCGCCTTCACTTCGGGCACGACCGGCAAGCCCAAGGGCTGCGTCCATTATCACCGCGACATCCTCGCGCCCGCCGACAGCTTCGCGCGCCACATCCTCGCGCCGCGGCCCGGCGACCGCTGGGCCTGCTCGGCGCCGATCGCCTTCACCTTCGGGCTCGGCATGCTGCTGATATTCCCCTGGCGCTTCGGCGGCACCGCGGTGACGATCGAGACGCCTGGGCCGGGGCCGCTGCTCGACGCGATCGGCCGGCACAAGGTCACCACGCTGGCCACCGCGCCGACCGCGTACAAGGCGATGATCCCGATGCTCGGCGGCCACGACATTTCCTCGCTGCGCATTTGCGTCTCGGCCGGCGAGCATCTCCCCGCGGCCACCTGGCACGCCTGGAAGGAGGCGACGGGCATCCCGATCGTCGACGGCATAGGCGCGACCGAGATGATGCACATCTTCATCTCCGCCTCGGGCGAGGACATCCGCCCCGGCGCCACCGGCAAGGCGGTTCCCGGCTATGCGGCGACCGTGCTGGACGATGCGGGCCAGCCGATGGCGACCGGCACCGGCCGGCTCGCGGTCAAGGGACCGACCGGCTGCCGCTATTTCGACGACGATCGGCAGGCCGCCTACGTGCAGGGCGGCTGGAACCTGACCGGCGACACCTTCCGCAAGGACGAGGACGGCTATTTCTGGTACGTCGCCCGCTCGGACGACATGATCATTTCCTCCGGCTACAACATCGCCGCGCCCGAAGTGGAGAATGCGCTTTACGCGCACGAGGCCGTCCAGGAATGCGCGGTGGTCGGCGCGCTTTGCCCCGAGCGCGGCCAGAAAGTGAAGGCGTTCGTCGTCCTTGCCCCCGGCTACGCGCCCGATGCGGGCGTTGCGACCCTCCTCCAGGATCATGTGAAGGCGGCGATCGCGCCCTACAAATATCCGCGCGAGGTCAAATTCGTCGACGCGCTTCCCAAGACCGCCACCGGCAAGCTCCAGAGATTTGCGCTGCGCGAGCCATAGGCCGGAAAAGCGCCACAATTCCTCCTCAGAGTGCCGGGCCTAAGGGGAAGAAAATCAATGAAAAAACTGGTTGCCTCGGCACTCGTTGCCGGCCAGCTCGTCGGTTTGGCGCCGCCGGCTATGGCGGCCGATTTCGCCAGCCTCCAGGAGCAAAGGGCCGGGGCGTTCGCCGGGCTCAGGCTCCGCGTCCCGCTCGGCGGCAATCCGCGCACCCAAGTCATCCGCGCCGGCCTGGCCATCGCGCCGACCCTGAGCAGCCGCGCTGGCGACGGCGAAACCCGAAGCCGGATCGGCGAGGGCCTCGAATTCGGCTTCCGCTCCGGCCGCCCCCTCTCCTTTTCCCTCGCCGGGCAGGATTTGAACCGGCGCCGGCTCGGCGCGGCTCCCGACGATGGCGGCAACGACACCGTTCCGCGGGTGGCGCTGGCCGTGGCGGGCGTCGCTTTGACCCTCGGCCTGCTCTATTGGGGTTTCAGCGAGGCGATCGACTGCGACGCCGAGGAAGAATGCAGCTAGCGCGCCTCAGGCGTCGATCGGGATGTAATTCGGCGCCGCCGCCACGCGCCCAAGCCACGCATCGACGTTGGGATAGTCCGCAAGCCGGAAGCCGCCACCTTCGCAGACATGGGTGTATGCGTAGAGGGCGATGTCGGCGAGGGTGATGCGGTCGCCGACGAACCAGGCCCGCTCCGCCAGATGCTCGTCCATCAGCTTGAGCGCGGCCTCTCCGGCCGCGCGCTTGGCCGGAAGCTGGGCGCGCTGGGCGTCGGTGAGGTTGACCTCACCGACCCAGCCGAACCAGAACCGCAAGGTCGCGATATTGGGCTCGTGACTATATTGCTCCCAAAACATCCAGCGCAGCGTGTCGGCGCGCCCGAACCGGTCGGCGGGGACAAGCGGCGTGCCGTCGGCGAGGTAGAAGCAGGCGGCGTTGCTCTCGGGGATGAAGCGGTCGCCCGCCTGGAGCACCGGAATCCGGCCATTGGCGTTGACGTTGGCGAGGAATTCGGGCGTGCGCGTCTCGCCCTTCATGATGTCGTAGGCCTGCCGCTCGAGCGACAGGCCGAGAAAGGCCGCCGTCAGCCGGACCTTGTAGCAATTGCCCGAGGCGGCATATTCGTGAAGGACCAGCGTCTCCCTCACACCACCTCCAGCACGATCTTGCCGACATGGTCGCCCGCCTCCATCCGCCGGTGCGCGTCGGCCGCGTCGGCGAGCTTGAACGTCGAATCGATGACCGGCCTTAATTTGCCCGCCTCGACATGCGGCCAGACCGCGCGGGAGAGCTCGTCGGCGACAAGCGTCTTGAACTCGGTCGAGCGGGGGCGGAGCGTGGAGCCGGTCAGCGTGAGGCGGCGCTGCATGACCTTGGCGATATTGACCTCGGCAATGGCCCCGCGCTGGACCGCGATCGAGACGTGGCGCCCGTCCTCGATCAGGCAATCCAGGTTGCGCGGCAGATAGTCGCCGCCGACCATGTCGAGGACGATGTGGACGCCGGCGCCCCCGGTGAGCCGTTTCACCTCCTCGACGAAATCCCGGGTGCGGTAGTTGATCGCTTCCGACGCGCCCAGCTCCTCGGCGCGCCGGCATTTCTCGTCGCTGCCGCAGGTGACGATCGTCCTCAGGCCGAACAAATTGCCGAGCGTGATCGCCATCGTGCCGATGCCGCTGGTCCCGCCATGGACGAGCGCCGTTTCCCCCTCGGCGGCGTAGGCGCGCTCGAACAAATTGGTCCAGACGGTGAAAAGCGTCTCCGGCATCGCCGCCGCTTCGACCATCGTCAGCGCGGCGGGGACCGGCAGGCACTGGCCGGCGGGCGCGAGCGCATATTCGGCATAGCCGCCGCCCGCGATCAACGCGCAGACCGGCTGGCCGAGCAGCTCGACCGCCACGCCTTCACCGGCCGCGACGATCTCGCCCGCGACTTCGAGGCCGGGGATCGACGGCGCGCCGGGCGGCGGCGGATAGAGGCCGAGGCGCTGGAGCACGTCCGGCCGGTTGACGCCGGCGGCCGCGACCTTGATCAGCACCTCGCTTGGCCCGGGGCGCGGCACGGAGCGGTGGGCGAGCGCCAGCATGTCCGGGCCGCCCGGGCCTTCGGGATCGATCGCTTCCATCAGCTTCGGGAGGTCGGCCATCCGGTTCCTGTCATCGCAAAAGTGGATGGCGGTTTATTGACTTGGCCAGCAGCCGGGTCAACGTTGCGCCGATGGACCTCGACGAGCTCTTTCCCGACAAGCCCGACGATCCGCTGAAGCTGCTGACCAGACAGGATCTCGACCCGCTGTCGGTCGAGGAGCTCGACGCCAGGATCGCGGTCCTGGAGGCCGAGATCGTTCGGGTGAGAGCCAAAATGGATGCGTCGGTTAACTTCCGTGCAAGCGCCGATGAGCTATTCAAGAAATAGCCTTCCCCCAGCGAATTCGGGGACCCGCTTGATGAAGCGCCATGAAAGGCCGACATTAAGGATCGAAGGGCCCAACCCATCACGCACCGGGCCCGCAGGAGTATCGAATGCCTTCCTTTGCCCGTGAGCTCGAGCAGACGCTGCACAACGCCCTCGCCGAGGCGAGCGGCCGCCGCCACGAATATGCCACCCTCGAACATCTCCTTCTGGCCTTGATCGAGGACGTCCATGCCGGCCGCGTCATGGAGGCGTGCGGGGCCAATATTGGCGAATTGCGCGACGCGGTCCGACACTATCTCGACACCGAGCTCGAAACGCTCAAGGTCTCGGCCGACACCGATCCGTCGCCGACCAGCGGCTTCCAGCGCGTCGTCCAGCGCGCCATCCTTCACGTCCAATCTTCGGGCCGCGACGAGGTGACCGGCGCCAACGTACTCGTGGCGCTCTTTTCCGAGCGCGAAAGCTACGCCGTCTACTTCCTCCAGCAGCAGGATATGAGCCGACTCGACGCCGTCACCTATATCAGCCACGGCGTCGGCAAGGGCGATGGCGTCCCTCAGCCGACCGAGCCCAAGGGGCCCGAGGAGACCAAGCAGGAGGAGGGCAAGAAGAAGCCCGAATCCGCGCTGAAGCAGTTCACGGTCAATCTGAACGAAAAGGCCGAGGACGGCCGCGTCGATCCGCTGATCGGGCGCGGATCTGAGGTCGACCGCACGATCCAGATCCTCTGCCGCCGGTCGAAGAACAATCCGCTCTATGTCGGCGATCCCGGCGTCGGCAAGACCGCGATCGCCGAAGGCCTCGCCCGCAAGATCGTCGAAGGCGACGTGCCCGACGTGCTGAAGCCCGCGGTCATCTATTCGCTCGACATGGGCGCCCTGCTCGCCGGTACGCGCTATCGCGG
The DNA here is from genome assembly GCA_035630175.1 of Beijerinckiaceae bacterium. Lineage (GTDB taxonomy): Bacteria > Pseudomonadota > Alphaproteobacteria > Rhizobiales > Beijerinckiaceae > JAJKJG01. The sequence goes on along the minus strand of DASQLE010000087.1, from coordinate 1,423 downwards.
CGATTTCGAGGAGCGGCTCAAGGCCGTGGTCAACGAGCTCGAAAAGCTGCCCGACGCGATCCTGTTTATCGACGAAATTCACACCGTGATCGGCGCCGGCGCGACCTCCGGCGGCGCCATGGACGCATCGAACCTGTTGAAGCCGGCGCTCTCGAACGGCGCGATCCGCTGCATCGGCTCGACCACCTACAAGGAGTTCCGCAACCATTTCGAGAAGGACCGGGCTCTGCTCCGGCGCTTCCAGAAGATCGACATCAACGAGCCGACGGTCGAGGACACGATCAAGATCCTCAGCGGCCTGAGGTCGGCCTTCGAGGCGCATCACGGCGTCAAATACACGCCCGACGCGATCAAGTCGGCGGTCGAATTGAGCGCGCGCTACATCTCCGACCGCAAGCTTCCGGACAAGGCGATCGACGTGATCGACGAGGTCGGCGCGATGCAGATGCTGGTCGTACCCTCGAAGCGCAAGAAGACGATCACCGTCAAGGAGATCGAGGCGGTCATTTCGACCATGGCCCGGATTCCGGCCAAGAGCGTCTCGAGCGACGACAAGAGGGCGCTCGAGCATCTCGACCGCGATCTCAAGCGCGTCGTCTTCGGCCAAGCCGAGGCGATCGACCGGCTCGCTTCGGCGATCAAGCTCGCCCGCGCGGGCCTTCGCGATCCTGAAAAGCCGATCGGCTCCTATCTGTTCAGCGGCCCCACCGGCGTCGGCAAGACCGAGGTCGCGCGCCAGCTCGCCTCGATCATGGGCATCCCGCTGCAGCGCTTCGACATGAGCGAATATATGGAGCGGCACAGCGTCAGCCGCCTGATCGGCGCGCCGCCGGGCTATGTCGGCTACGACCAGGGCGGGCTTCTGACCGACGCGGTCGACCAGCATCCGCACAGCGTCCTCCTCCTCGACGAAATCGAGAAGGCGCACCCGGACCTGTTCAACATCCTCCTCCAGATCATGGACCATGGCCGGCTCACCGACCATCACGGCAAGACGGTCGATTTCCGCAACGTCATCCTGATCATGACCACCAATGCCGGCGCGCAGGACATGGCGAGCGAGGGCATCGGCTTCGGCAACATCTCGAAGGAAGATGCCAGCGAGGAAGCGGTGAAGCGGATGTTCACGCCCGAATTCCGCAACCGGCTCGATGCGATCGTGCCGTTCGGCTATCTGCCCCCGGACGTGGTCGCCCGGGTCGTCGACAAGTTCATCCTTCAGCTCGAGCTCCAGCTCGCCACCGCAACGTCCATATCGAGCTGGACGACGAGGCCCGCGCCTGGCTCACCGAGCGCGGCTACGACCGACTCTACGGCGCTCGCCCCATGGGGCGCCTGGTCCAGGACAAGATCAAGCAGCCGCTCGCCGAGGAGCTTTTGTTCGGCAAGCTCATACACGGCGGCGAGGTCAAGGTCCGCATCA
>DASQLE010000086.1:0-2431 GCA_035630175.1 Beijerinckiaceae bacterium | reverse complement strand
CTGCGCCCCTTGAACAAGAGCGCTGTAGATAGGCCGGCGCGCGCGGCCCCGCAACAAGGCCGGCGGCGGCCTGGTCGCCCGTCAGAGCATGCTGCCGAAAAGCATGTCCTCGGACTTGATCCGAGGATGGAACCACACCCGGGTCAAGCCCGGGTGCAAGCTTTGCGGATGGCGTCAGCGCCAGTCGCCGAGAACCGCCTGGACGAGGGCAAGCGCCGCCACGGCGGCCGTGTCGGCGCGCAGCACGCGCGGCCCGAGCGAGATGCGCAAGCAGGTCGTCCGGCCGACCAGCGCCCTTTCCTCTTGCGTGAACCCGCCCTCGGGCCCGACGACCACGGCCAGCTTGGCGGCCCTGTCCCGCGCCGCCGCGAGCGCCGCGACCGGGTCGGCGACCGGCGCCTCCTCGTCGCAAAAGACGACGAGGCGATCGGCCTCGAGCGCGGCGAGCGCGGCGGCCAGCGGCTCGTCCGGGAGCACGGCCGGCAGCGCCAGGATCCCGCATTGCTCGGCGGCCTCGACCACATTGGCGCGCATGCGCTCGAGATTGACGCGCGAGGCCTGGGTCCGCGCCGTGAAGACCGGCTTGAGGGCGCCGGCGCCCATTTCCACCGCCTTCTGCACCATGTAATCGAGGCGGGCGTGCTTGAGCGGCGCGAACAGGTAGAGGAGGTCGGGCGGCGCCGTCTGGGGCCGCGTCTGCTCGGCGATCTCGAGGTCGGCGCCCTTGCGCCCCTCCCCGTGGAGGGCGGCGCGCCACTCGCCGTCGCGGCCGTTGAAGACGAGCACGGCCGCGCCGTTCCGCAGGCGCAGGACGTTGAGGAGGTAATTGGCCCCCTGCCGGTCGAGCCCGACCCGTGCTCCCCTGTGCAGGGGGGCCTCGACAAACAGGCGGGGAGCTGAGAAATCGTGACCGGCCACGGCAGGCTCGCAAATTTTTGTTAACCGGCAAGGGTTAACGAAGCCTGACCTTGAACGAAAGCCGCCACAATCCTGTGGTGATTTGGGCGGCAACCGGTCGGGGCGGGACGGGATGGCGTGCGCGCCGGCTCGTGACGCGGCCTGTTGGCCGGAGGAATGGACGCTGAACGATCAAGGGGGGATCCCGATGCTGCGCTCGTTGCCCACATCTTGCCCGGCCCGGCCGGGCCCGCGCTCGTTGGCCGGCCTTGCGGCCGTTGCCATCGCCGCGGTCCTGCTGCCGCTGCCGGCGCAGGCGCAATCGGCCTCGTGCCAGGAGCTTGGGACCCATCTGACCGAGCGCAAGTCCCTCGTCGAATCCATCCAGAAGCTCGGCGGCGGCAAGGGCAAGCCGATCGACGCCAAAGCGGCTTGCACGGCTTTCGGCAAGCTCGTCGCCAACGGCACCACGACCCTGAAATGGGCGGAAAGCAACAAGGACTGGTGCCAGATCCCCGACCAGTTCGTCGAAGGCATCAAGACGGATCACGAGAAGGTGTCCAAGATCCGCGGCCAGGCCTGCACCGCGGCGGCCAAGCAGGCCGAGATGCAGAAGAATGCCGCGGGAGGCGGCGGCCCGCAGGGCCTGCTCGGCGGCAACGGGCTCGAAGGATCGTTCAAGATCCCGCAAGGCGCTTTGTGAGCGGCGCCGCCGCGCACGATCCCCTTCCCGACGCTCCGTCCGGCCACTGGGCCGACCGCCACGCCCCAGCCGCCCTCCGCCCCTATCTGAGGCTGGCCCGCATCGACCGGCCGATCGGCTGGTGGCTGCTGCTGCTGCCCTGCTGGTGGTCGGCGGCGCTCGCCGCGGTCGCGGCCGGCCGCCCTTACCCCGATCCCTGGCATTGCCTCCTGTTCCTGGTCGGCGCGATCGCCATGCGCGGCGCCGGCGCGACCTACAACGACATCGTCGACCGCGATCTCGACGCCGGGGTGGCGCGCACGCGGGGCCGCCCGCTGCCGTCCGGCCAGGTGAGCGTCAAGGCGGCGCTCGTCTTCCTCGCGGCGCAATGCGCCGTCGGCCTCGCCGTGCTGCTCCAGTTCAACGGTTTCGCGGTCGCGATCGGCTTCGCTTCGCTGGTGCCGGTCGCGTTCTATCCCTTCATGAAGCGCGTCACCTCGATGCCGCAGCTCGTGCTCGGCCTTGCCTTCGCGTGGGGCGGGCTGATGGGATGGGCGGCGGCCTTCGGCGATCTCGCCGCTCCGGCGCTGCTCCTATACGCGGCGGCGATCGTCTGGACGATCGGCTACGACACCATTTACGCCCTGCAGGACATCGAGGACGACGAGGTCGTCGGCATCAAATCGTCGGCGCGCCTGTTCGGGGCGCGCGTTCGTCTCGGCATCGGCGCTTGTTACGGGCTCGCGACGCTGGCTCTCCTGGCAGCCCTGGCCCTCATCGGGGCCGGATCGATCGCGTATCTCGGCGCCGCCGCGTTCGGCCTGCACCTCGCCTGGCAGGTCGGGCGTGTCG